>NZ_JBSGEL010000015.1:0-144638 GCF_053602875.1 Kitasatospora sp. NPDC004289
GACACCCCCATCATCACCCTCGACGCACGCCGCCGGGACAGCGCCAAGAGCGCCCTCATCACCCTCGTCGAACACGCCCTCCTCGCCCGACTCCGGTGACGAGCGGCACGGAAAAGGGCCCACCACGTCCGTGGCGGGCCCTTTCTGACTGACCGTCGGCTTTCCCGGTGTGCTCAGAGCTCTGGTGCGCTCAGGCCTCCGGGTCCAGACCGGCCCGGATCAGGCCGTAGGTGTAGGCGTCCTCCAGGGCCAGCCAGGAGGCGCCGATCACGTTGTCCGCCACGCCCACGGTGGACCAGGTGGCCACCCCGTCGGTGGACTCGATCAGCACCCGGGTGCGCGAGCTGGTGCCGTGCGCGCCCTCCATGATGCGGACCTTGTAGTCCACCAGCTCCATCTTGGCCAGCGGCGGGTAGATGTGCTCCAGCGCCGTGCGCAGCGCCTGGTCCAGCGCGTGCACCGGGCCGTTCCCCTCGCCGGTGGCGATCCGCCGCTCGCCCTGGGCCCAGAGCTTCACGGTGGCCTCGTTGCCCGGACTGCCGTCCGCCAGCTGCTCGCTGATGGTCCGCCAGGACTCCAGGCTGAAGAACCGCGCCTTGCTGCCGCGCACCTCGTCGCGGAGCAGCAGCTCGAACGAGGCGTCGGCGGCCTCGTAGGTGAAGCCGAGGTTCTCCTGCTCCTTCACCTTGGCCACCACCCGGCCGACCAGGTCGCGGTCGGCGGAGAGGTCGTAGCCGAGCTCCTTGCCCTTTAGCTCGATCGAGGCCCGGCCGGCCATGTCGGAGACCAGCATCCGCATGGTGTTGCCGACCAGCTCGGGGTCGATGTGCTGGTAGAGGTCCGGGTCCACCTTGATCGCGGAGGCGTGCAGGCCGGCCTTGTGCGCGAAGGCCGAGAAGCCCACGTACGGCTGGTGGGTGGAGGGCGCGAGGTTGACCACCTCGGCGATCGCGTGCGAGATCCGGGTCATCTCGGGCAGCTTCCCGGCGGGCAGCACCCGGCGGTCGTACTTCAGCTCCAGCGCACCGACCACCGGGAAGAGGTTGGCGTTGCCGACCCGCTCGCCGTAGCCGTTGGCGGTGCACTGCACGTGGGTGGCGCCCGCGTCCACGGCGGCCAGCGTGTTGGCCACCGCGCAGCCGGTGTCGTCCTGGGCGTGGATGCCGAGCCGGGCGCCGGTCTCGGCGATCACGTCGGCGACGATCTCCCGGACGCCGCCGGGCAGCATGCCGCCGTTGGTGTCGCAGAGCACGACCACGTCGGCGCCGGCCGCGTGGGCGGTGCGGACCACGGCGAGCGCGTAGTCCCGGTTGGCCTTGTACCCGTCGAAGAAGTGCTCGCAGTCGATGAACACCCGGCGGCCCTGGGCCTTGAGGTGCTCGACGCTGTCCCGGACCATCTCCAGGTTCTCGTCCAGGGTGGTGCGCAGGGCCAGCTCGACGTGCCGGTCGTGCGACTTGGCCACCAGGGTGACCACCGGGGCGCCGCTGTTGACCAGTGCGGCCAGCTGCGGGTCGTCGGCGGCCCGGCCGCCCGCCCGGCGGGTGGCGCCGAAGGCGACCAGCTGGGCGTGCTGGAGGTCGAGCTCGGCGGCGGCGCGGGCGAAGAACTCGGTGTCCCGCGGGTTGGCCCCGGGCCAGCCGCCCTCGATGAAGCCGACGCCGAACTCGTCCAGGTGCCGGGCGATGGTCAGCTTGTCGGCGACGCTGAGGTTGATGCCCTCGCGCTGGGCGCCGTCGCGCAGCGTGGTGTCGAAGACGTGGAAGCTGTCGTGGGGTCGGCTGCTGGCCTCGGTCATGGCCGTCGGTTCTCCGTTTCGGGGAGGTACTTCTCGGTTGGTTGCCGGGATACGAATCCGGCTCCACTGTCCAGCATCCCGCGCGCCTCCCGGTGTCCCCGAGCCCCCTCGTGAGGGGCCGGTGGCCGGTCCGGGAAAACGAAAAGACCCCTCGCGGATGCGAGAGGTCTGCGCGCGGGTCTGGACGCTGGTGGTCGCTCCGCGTATCGGTGGTACGGGAGCGGTCACTGCGGACCGGCGCGCCTGCTGCTAATAATCAGCGAAAGCGAGGACACGCTCGCAGTCTGGCACACCATCCGCGATCCGGCCCCCGCGTCTCGCCATCCGGGACGTGTCGGGTCAGCCGCTCGGTCGAGCGGGATCCGGGCCGCCCCGCATCCCCGGCGCTCGGCTTCGCGGTCCCGTCCGGGCTTGCGCGAGGTCACCGGGGTCAGGGCGCCCCGGGGTGGGGCGCCCTGAGGGTGGGTCAGAGGATCTTGTGGAGCCAGCCGTGGGTGTCGGGGAGCTGGCCGCCCTGGAGGGCGAGGAGGGTCTTGCGGAGCTCCATGGTGACCGGGCCGGGCTCGCCCTTGCCGACGGTCCAGTCGGCGCGGGCGGACTTGACCGAGCCGACGGGGGTGATGACGGCGGCGGTGCCGCAGGCGAAGACCTCGGTGAGGGTGCCGTCGGCGTTGGCCTCGCGCCACTCGTCGGTGGAGATCTTCCGCTCCTCGACGGCGTAGCCGAGGTCGCTCGCGAGGGTGAGCAGGGAGGCGCGGGTGATGCCGGGGAGGAGGGCGCCGGAGAGCTCGGGGGTGACGATCTTCGCGTCCTTGCCCTCGCCGAAGACGAAGTACAGGTTCATGCCGCCCATCTCCTCGATCCACCGGTGCTCGGCGGCGTCGAGCCAGACGACCTGGTCGCAGCCCTTCTCGGCGGCCTGGGCCTGGGCGACCAGCGAGGCGGCGTAGTTGCCCGCGCACTTCGCGGCGCCGGTGCCGCCGGGCGCGGCCCGGACGTACTCCTCGGAGAGCCAGACGGAGACCGGCTTCACGCCGCCGGGGAAGTAGGCGCTGGCCGGGGAGGCGATGACCATGAAGAGGTACTCGTTGGCCGGGCGGACGCCGAGGCCGACCTCGGTCGCGAACATGAAGGGCCGCAGGTAGAGGCTCTGCTCGGCCTCCTGGGGGACCCAGGCCTCGTCCGCGCGGACCAGCAGGTCGACGGCCTCGACGAAGGCCTCGACCGGGAGCTCGGGCATGGCCAGGCGACGGGCGGAGGCGGCGAAGCGCTCGGCGTTGGCGGTCGGGCGGAAGGAGGCCACCGAGCCGTCGGGCTGGCGGTAGGCCTTCATGCCCTCGAAGATCGCCTGGCCGTAGTGCAGGGTCATGTTGGCCGGGTCGATCTCCAGCGGCGCGTACGGCGTCAGCTGGGCGTCGTGCCAACCCCGGCCCTCGGTCCACCGGATGGTGACCATGTGGTCGGTGAAGACCCGTCCGAAACCGGGGTTGGTCAGCCGGGCCGCGCGCTCACCGTCGGAGAGCGGGTGCGCGGAGGGCTTGAGGTCGAACGTGATGGGCGCCTGGGTGGGCGTACTCATGACTGTCTGTCCTTCACCGTGGGGTTGGTCCGGGCCGGTGCCCCCCTGTGAATGAACGCACGAAGGCACGGCCCACTGTCGATACTCGCATCCAGAGGGCCGTGCCGAACAGCCGGTCGGGCTGTGGTTCGTCTGGTTCCGGCCCGCGGGCCGGAGGTGCAGTCGTGCTGCTACCGGCCCGTCAGCCGGATACTCGGGCGGCGAGCGCGTCGCCGACCTCGGAGGTGGACCGGGTGCCGGAGCGCTCGGTCAGGTCGGCGGCGACGGCGGCCTCGACCTTGGCGGCCTCCTCGGCGAAGCCGAGGTGGTCCAGCAGCATGGCGACCGAGAGCACGGTGGCGGTCGGGTCGGCCTTGCCCTGGCCGGCGATGTCCGGGGCGGAGCCGTGCACCGGCTCGAACATCGACGGGAAGGCGCCGGTCGGGTTGATGTTGCCCGAGGCGGCCAGGCCGATGCCGCCGGTGACGGCCGCGGCCAGGTCGGTGAGGATGTCGCCGAACAGGTTGTCGGTGACGATCACGTCGAAGCGCTCGGGCTGGGTGACGAAGAAGATCGTCGCCGCGTCCACGTGCAGGTAGTCGGTGGTGACCTCGGGGAACTCCTGGCCGACCTCGGCGAAGATCCGCGACCAGAGGTGGCCGGCGTGCACCAGCACGTTGTTCTTGTGCACCAGGGTGAGCTTCTTGCGCGGGCGGGCGGCGGCGCGCTTGTAGGCGTCGCGGACCACGCGCTCGATGCCGAACGCGGTGTTCAGGCTGACCTCGGTGGCCACCTCGTGCTCGGTGCCGGTGCGCAGGGTGCCGCCGTTGCCGACGTACGGGCCCTCGGTGCCCTCGCGGACCACCACGAAGTCGATCTCCGGGGCGCCGGCCAGCGGGCCCTGGACACCCGGGAAGAGCTTGCCCGGGCGGAGGTTGATGTGGTGGTCGAAGGCGAAGCGGAGCTTCAGCAGCAGACCGCGCTCCAGCACGCCGGACGGGACGCTCGGGTCGCCGATGGCGCCGAGCAGGATCGCGTCGGCGCCCTTGAGCTCCTCCAGCACGGCGTCCGGGAGGGTCTCGCCGGTGCGGTGGTAGAGACGGGCACCGAGGTCGTACTCGGTGGTCTCCACCTTGACGTCGGCGGGGAGGGCGGCGGCGAGCACCTTGAGGCCCTCGGCCACGACTTCCTGGCCGATGCCGTCACCGGGGATCACTGCGAGACGAAGGCTGCGAGACATGCGGCCGACAGTACTCCGCGTCCCAAGCGGTGACATCCGATGTCCACCATTCGGACGGCGCTTGGCGGGCCGGAGCCGGCCTCCGCCACCCTATGCTCGGATCCGGACAAATGGTGACGGAACGTCAGGGGTACCTGGTCGGTGAGCGGCTGGACATCGGCGCACGGGCGCCGTGCGGAGCTGGGGTCCGCGGGGCTGACGACGGCGGCCTACACCGCCGCCGTGGCCGCGCGGCAGGAGTACCCGTTCGGCCCAGTGGCGGTGGCCGGGGCGGAGTCGGTGCCGTACCACGCGCACCTGCGGGACCTGCTGCACGGCGGCACCACCGGGGACCTGCTGTTCAACTGGGGCAGCGGCTACGGTGTCCCGTTCCTGCCCGACCTCGCCGCCTACCTGGCCAACCCGTTCTCCTGGCCCGCCGCCGCCGTGCTCCCCCGGGGCTCGATCGCGCTCGCCGCCTTCCTGGTGCCGCTGCTCAGCCTGGGCCTGGCCGCCGCCCTGATGACCCGTCTGCTCGGCCGGCTGCACCCCGGGCCCGGCTGGCAGCGGGCGCTGCTCGGCGCCGGGTACGGGCTCTGCGCCTGGGTGGTGCAGGACGGGGTGACCACGCCGGCCTGGCTCTGGGGCACCGTCTCGCTGCCGCTGCTCTGCCTGGCCGGGGACTGGTGCCTGCGCGGCCGGCACCGGCTGGTCGGCATCCTGGCGGTGGCCGCCGCCCTGGCCGGGAACCTGGTGACCGGGGTGGCCGCCATGGCGGGCGCCGGGCTGGTGCTGCTGCTCCGGCTGGTGCTGACGGACCGTCCGGCCCGGGCCCGGCTCGGCGCGCTCTGGCGGGCCGGCTCGGCCGGACTGCTCGGGGCGCTGCTGGCCGCCCCCGTGGTGACGGTGGGCCTGAAGGCCGCCCGGACCGCCCAGCCGGGACCGCTCACCGGGTACCAGGGCGCGCCCGGAGTCGCCGAGTACCTGGGCCAACTGCTGCCCGGCGGACGGCCCGGGCTGCCGCTGCCGGACGTCTCGGTGGGGATGCTCGGGCTGCTCCTGGTGGCCACCCTGCCGTTCAACCGGCGGGTCACGGTGCGGGAGCGGATCGGCTGGCCGGTGCTGGTGGTCCTGGCCGGGGTCGGCCTGGTCTGGCGCCCGGAGGTGCTGCTCTGGCACGACCCCGGGCTGACCACCGGCACCGGCACCCCGTACCTGGCGGCCTTCGTGCTCAGCGGACTGCTGGTGACGGCGGCCTGGGTCTCGCTCTCCCGGCCGCCCGGCCCGGCCGCGCTGGCGGGCGGGGCCGCGCTGGTCGCGGTGGTGGTGACGGTCGCTCAGGTCTGGGGCGGCGGGCTGACCGGGGCCGCCTGGCTGCTGGTCGCGGTGGGCGGGGCGGTGGTGGCCGGCGGCGTGTGGCTGCTCGGTCGGGGCCGGGCCGAACGGCTGGTGGCGGCCGGGCTCACGACGGCGGTGCTCGCCGGGGCCGCGTACGCGGCCTACGCGGGTGCGCCGGCAGGTGGGTCACAGCTCGACGCGGGACAGCTGCGGGAGGCGTACCGGGCCCTGCGGGCGGGCTCCGACTGGCCGGACGGGCGGGCCGATCCCGGGCCGCACGCCTTCACCGACAACGACCCGATGCTGCTGGACGGCCAGGGCGGCGGCTACCGCTCCGGGCGGCTGCCGCGGGTGACGGCGGAGCTGCTGCACGACCTGGGGGCCGGCTGGTCCGCCGGCGGGCGGCAGACCCTCAGCCCGGCGGATCCGGTGGGGCGGGCGGTGTTCGGCGTGCGGACCTTCCTGGCGGACGGCACCGGCGGGTTCGTGGTGGAGCGGGCCGCGGCCGCGGCGCCGCTGGTCACGGTGCGGGCCGGGGTGCCGGTGGTGGACGGGTCCTCGGTGTGGGCGCGGCAGGCCTCGGTGCTCGACGCGCGGGGGCTGTACGAGGTGCCGCAGGTGACGCCGGTTCAGGGCGGGCCCGCAGCACCGACCTCGCACGGCAGCAGCGGGTGGTCGGTACCGGCGGGCGGGGCGGGCTTCGAGGCGAGCTGCTCCCCCGGGTCGGCGGCGTACTTCTACGGGCCCTGGTTCGCCGGGACGGTGGAGGCGCTCGGGAGTTCCTACGTCAGCGCGGGGCAGCAGCCGGTGGTCTCGGAGCCGGTGCACCTGCTCGGGGCCGTGCCGGGTGACGGGCGGATCCGGGTGTGGCTGCGGGCCGGGGCGGTGAGCCAGGTGCCGGCGCTGCCGCTCGGCTGTCTGGCGCCGGGGGCACTGGAACGGGCGGTGGCGGGGCTGACCCCGGCGGAGCGGGTGACCGCCGGCGGGCACACGCTGACGGCCGAGCTGCCGGTCGGGGCCGCCGGCACCGCGGTCGTCGCCGCCCCGGCGGTGGAAGGCTGGACCTGCCGGGTGAACGGCGGGCCCGAACGCGCCCCCGGCTCCCTCCTCGGCCTGATCGCCGTCCCCCTCGGCGACGCCGCCACCGACGTCGCGTGCTCCTACCGCCCACCGGGCCTCACCGACGGCCTGGCCATCAGCGCGGCAGCGCTGGCCGTGCTGGCCGCGGTCGTCCTGCTCTCCCTGGCCCGCCGGCGGCCTCGGCGGTAGGCGGACACACCGGGGGCGCGGGGCTCTGCTGATGTGCGGCTGCGCCGCGTGGGCGCGCGGTGGTGGTTACCCCGGGGGCGCGGGGCTCTGCTGATGTGCTGCTGCGCCGCGTGGGCGCGCAGTGGTGGTTACCCCGGGGGCGCGGGGCTCTGCTGATGTGCGGCTGCGCCGCGTGGGCGCGCGGTGGTGGTTACCCCGGGGGCGCGGGGAACTGCGCGAGGCGGAAGGACGAGACCCGTGTGCCGGGTACGGAGGCTCACGTGCAAGTGGCTGTCCGTACCCGGCACACGGGTCGCTGTCTTCCGATGCGCGCAGTTCCCCGCGCCCCTGACCGCCCTCCGGGCGGTCAGGCCCTAGCGGAGGCGGACCACCTCGCTGCGGCGGCCGTCCGGGTTGAGGTGGTGGACCAGGAGGAGCCGGTCCGCGGCGGGGTTGCGGCGGCGGATCTCCAGGGCGGTGCCGGGCTGTTCGGGGGTGGCGATGGCGGCCGGGCCGGCTGCTCCGTTGCGGATGTCCAGCGCCGGGTTGAGGACGTCGAGCACCAGGGTGGGCTTCCCGTCCTTCAGGCCGACCGAGGAGAGCGCCTCCTTGGCGTCCGGCAGGCCGGGAGCGGCGAAGCCGGTCCAGAGGGCGTAGCGGATCCGGGAGGTGGACTGCCGCAGGCCGGGCAGCTTGTTCAGCCGGACCGGGAGGACCAGGGTGTCGCTGTCGAGCAGGTCGGTGTCGGTGTCGCCCCACCGGGCGTTGAGCGGCTGGACGTCCAGCTCCTCGCCGGTCTTGGCGTCCAGCGTCCGGGCGACCAGGACGTCGCTGCCCTTGAGCCGGTCGGCGGCCACCACCACGTCGGTCTTCTGGTCCCCGTCGGTGTCCAGCGAGGCCCGGACGGCGAACTGGCCGACGGGGGTGGGCGCCGGGGCCCAGAGCGAGGCGGCCAGGTAGAGGGTGCCGTTCTCCAGGGGCTCACCGCCGACCGCGGGGGCGTCGCTGGCGGCCCCGGCGGCCCGGAGGTTGGCCGCCCGGTCGCCGGGGCGGGTGACGCAGAGGTCCGGTGTCTTGTCCTGCTCGGCGGCGGTGCCCGGCGGGCAGTCCGGCCAGCGCGGGGCCTCGCCGCCGAGGGCGAAGGCGGAGAGCAGGCCGCCCGCTGCGGAGGGTGCGGCGGTGCCGGTGAGGGTGAGCAGCGAGCTGCTCCGGCCGAGCCGGGCCTGCTGACCGGCCGTCAGGTCGGAGGCGGCGCGCGGCGCGGCGAACAGCGGCACCCGCAGTTCGCCGGCCGTGGTGTCGGCGGGGGTGAGCAGCAGGCGGCCGGAGAGCTCGCCGCGGTAGCTGCGGGCCTTGCCGCCCTGCACCAGGTCCAGGGTCGGGTCCGGTGCGCGGTCCAGCTGCCCGGGCACCCGGAGGGTGACCTTGACCCGAGCGGTGCCTCCGGCCGGGACGGTCACCCGGCCCGGGGTCAGTTCGAAGGCGGCGCCGGGCACTTCGGTGGCCGCGGCGTAGCCGGTGCGGTACTCCAGCGGGCGGTCGGCGAAGCTGCGCAGCTCCACCTCGCGGGTGAGCTCGGTGGGGCCGGTGACCGGGACGGGGCCGAAGGAGAGGCCGACCACGCCGTCCACCGCCTCCCCGGCCGCGTAGGCGACCACGGGGGTGGCGACGGCCCGGTCCACCCGGGCCCGTCCGGCGCCGGTGCGCTCGGGGCCGTACACCGGGCCGCGCTGACCGTCGTTCAGCCAGGTGTCCCCCGCGGTGTTCATCAGTGCGGCCTTGACCTGGGCCGCCGTCCAGTCGGGGTGCGCGCCGCGGACCAGGGCGGCCAGGCCGGCCACGTGCGGGGAGGCCATCGAGGTGCCGTCCTCGCGCATGCCGCCGGAGCCGGAGCCGACCTTGGCGGACCAGATGGTCTCGCCGGGGGCGGCGAGGTCGGGCTTGACCAGGCCGGGCAGGCCGATGCCGCGGGAGGTGAAGGAGGTCAGGGTGTCGGTGCGCTGCGGCTGGTCCTGCGCCACCGCCCCGTGCAGGGGGTTGCCGGGGGTGGCCAGTTGGACCGTGACGGGGCCGGCCTGGGCGGCCTTGCGCAGGCGCTCGCCGTCGGCCCTGGCCAGGATGGCGGCCGGGATCCGGTCGTTCCCGGCGATCTCGCCGAGGTGGTCGCCGTCGGCGGCGAACAGGGTGCCGACGGCTCCGGCGTCGGCGGCGTTGTTGGCCCGGGGCGCCGATCCGCAGGCCCGGTCGGGCTCGCGGGTGCTCCAGGCGAGGACCGCGATCCGGTCCTTGAGCCGGGCGGCGTCGGCGGCGGAGAAGGGCTTGCAGCCGTCCGACTGGTCGGCGGGCAGGGCGAGCAGACCCTGCACCTCGCGGTCGTCCCAGTGCTGGTACTTGGCGCTCCAGTGCGCGGGGACGAGTCCGGCCAGGGTCTCGGGGGCCAGCACCCGCAGGCCGTCGGCGTCGCCGTGCGGGTCGACCGAGGCGGCCACGGTGAGCACCCGGGGGGCGGTGCCGGGGCTGCCGCCGATGGCGTGGACGTCGCCCTCGTTGCCGGCCGCCGCGACCACCACGGTGCCGAGTGCGGCGAGCCGGTCGGCGGTGAGGGCGTCGGCGTCGTCGGGGCCGCCGAAGGGGCTTCCGAGCGAGAGGTTGACCACGTCCAGACGGTCCGTCAGGTCGCCGTCCTGGTCCGGGTCGGCGGCCAGGTCGAGCGCCTCGGTGAGCTGGTCGGTGGAGCCGGAGCAGCCGAAGACCCGGATCGGGTAGAGCCGGGCCTCGGGGGCCGCGCCGGGGCCGACCTTGAAGCCGGCCGGGTCCAGCCCGGGCCGGTACGGGCCGCGGTAGGTGGCGCCGGAGGAGGTGACGCCGAGGCCGGCGGCGGTGCCGGCCACGTGGGTGCCGTGGCCGTTGAGCGCGCAGTCCAGCGGGTTGTCGTCGGGCACCGGGTGGCTGCCCTCGTCCGAGGAGGGGTCGTAGGCGTCGCCGACCAGGTCCTTGCCGCCGAAGACCTTCTCGGTCGGGAAGAGGCCGGCCGGCGCGGGCTTGGCGCCGTCGACGGCCTTGAAGGCCTCCTCGGTGCCGGGGCCGCCGAAGTCGGCGTGGGTGTAGTCCAGGCCGGAGTCGATGATGCCGATGCTGACGCCCCGTCCGGTGGAGCCGGTGGCACCGGCGCCGGACCAGACGGCGGGGGCGCCGGTCAGCGGCACCGAGTACGAGTTGACCCGCTCCTTGAGCGCGATCGGGTGCACCGCCCGTACCCCGGGCAGCCGGGCGAGCCCGGGCACCGCGGCGGCGGGCACGTTCACCGCGACCCCGGAGAGCAGGGTGTGGGTGCGGTAGAGCTCGTGGGCGGCGGGGACCGAACGCCGTAGGGCGGCGGCGAGTTGGCCGGCCGCCCGGTCGGTGGCCCGGCGCCGTTCGGCGCCGGCCTCGGCCCCGGCCCGGCGGACCGCCTCGGGGCTGCGGAGCTGCCGCCTGGCCTGCTCGGTGGCCTGCTGCCAGGCGGTGGCGGCGGTCTCGGTGTCGAGTTCCAGCAGGACGCTGCGGCGGCCCGCCGGGTCGGGGTCGGTCGAAGCGCGCTCGGCCGCCGCACCGGAGAGCGGTACGGCGGCGAGGGCGAGCGAGCCGGTCAGCAGCAGGGTGCCGAGCCGGACGAGGGTGCTGGTGCGCAAGGGCCTGTCTCCCCCGGCAGGGGTTGCGGTAGGCCCGCGCCGTGCGGAGCTCGATCACCCTTCCGGAGGCACCAAATTAGGATCATCGCGCCGGGTCCGGCGAGCACCGTCCCTCCTTGGAGTCGCTGTTGCACTCCTGTGGGTGACGGATCGTCAGGCGTTCGGCGCAGCGCCCGTGACCTGCGGCGCGACCCGGCGCACCAACCGGCTCAGTGCCCGGTCGAGCCGCCGTTGTCGCGGCGGTCCAGCGAGCGCTGCAGGGCGGCGTTGGCACGGGGGTCGGACTGGGCGCGGCGACGGCGGCGGGGGGCGGCGGTCTCGGCGGCGGGGGCGTGGCGGTCTGCGGTGGCGGGCATACCGAACTCCTTGGGACGTGCGCGTGGGGTGAGGGATTTCGGGTACGCCGGTCAGGGGTCGCCTGCCATGGTGCGTACGGGCACACGGGCCACGCGCCCTCGTTGGAGGGGTGGCACACCGTATGACTCCTTCACGGTACGACGCCGGACGGGTCCTGTCTGCACGGATAGTTGGATTTCCTAGTATCTGAGACGGGACTCACCCGGGAGACGCAAGAGGGCCCGGTCCGCCGAGGCGGACCGGGCCCTCTGACGTGCTGTCAGCCGAGGTTCACGGCGCGGGAGAACTGGGCGCCGATCGCCTTGGAGATCTCGGTCAGGACCTCCTGCGAGACCTCGCTGTCCACGGTGATCGAGGCGAGCGCCTCGGAGCCGTCGCGGGCGACCTGCATGCCCGCGATGTTGATGCCGGCGTCGCCGAGGATGCGGCCGAGGGTGCCGACCACGCCGGGGCGGTCCTCGTACTTGAAGAAGGCCATGTGGTCGGTGAGCGCCACGTCCACGTCGAAGGCGTCCACGCCGACGATCTTCTGGGTCTGCTTCGGGCCGGAGAGGGTGCCGGAGATGGCGATCTCCGAGCCGTCCGAGAGGGTGCCGCGCACGGTGATCACGTTGCGGTGCTCGGGGGACTCGCTGGAGGTGGTGAGGCGGACCTCGACGCCACGCTCCTGGGCGAACAGCGGGGCGTTGACGTAGGACACCGTCTCCGCCACCACGTCCTCGAACACGCCCTTCAGGGCGGAGAGTTCGAGCACCTTGACGTCGTGCTGGGTGATCTCGCCGCGGACCTCGACGTCGAGGCGGACGGCCACCTCGCCGGCCAGCGCGGTGAAGATCCGGCCGAGCTTCTCGGCCAGCGGCAGGCCCGGGCGGACGTCCTCGGCGATCACGCCGCCCTGGACGTTGACGGCGTCCGGCACCAGCTCGCCCGCGAGGGCCAGGCGGACCGACTTGGCGACGGCGATGCCGGCCTTCTCCTGCGCCTCGTCGGTGGAGGCGCCCAGGTGCGGGGTGGCCACCACGTTGTCGAAGGCGAACAGCGGGGAGTCGGTGCACGGCTCCTTGGCGTAGACGTCCAGGCCGGCGCCGGCCACCCGGCCGTCGCGCAGCGCGGAGGCCAGGGCGGCCTCGTCCACGATGCCGCCGCGGGCGGCGTTGACGATGCGCACGCTCGGCTTGACCTTGTGCAGCGCCTCGTCGCCGATCAGGCCGATCGTCTCGGGGGTCTTGGGGAGGTGCACGGTGATGAAGTCGGAGACCTCCAGCAGCTCCTCGAGCGAGAGCAGCTTGACGCCCATCTGGGCCGCGCGGGCGGCCTGGATGTAGGGGTCGTAGGCGACGATCTTCATGCCGAAGGCGGACATCCGCTGGGCGACCAGCACGCCGATCCGGCCGAGGCCGACCACACCGAGGGTCTTCTCGCTCAGCTCGACGCCGGTGTACTTGTTGCGCTTCCACTCGCCCTGCTTGAGCGCGGCGTTGGCGGGCGCGATGTTGCGGGCGACCGAGATCAGCAGACCGCAGGCGAGCTCGGCGGCGGTGACGATGTTGGAGGTCGGGGCGTTCACGACCATCACGCCGGCCTTGGTGGCGGCGGAGACGTCCACGTTGTCCAGGCCGACGCCCGCGCGGGCGACCACCTTGAGCTTCTTGGCGGCGGCCAGCGCCTCGGCGTCCACCTTGGTGGCGGAGCGGATCAGGATGGCGTCCACGTCCGCGATGGCGGTCAGCAGCTCGGTGCGGTCCGCGCCGTTGCAGTGGCGGATCTCGAAGTCCGGGCCCAGTGCGTCGACGGTGGCGGGGGACAGCTCTTCGGCGATCAGAACGACGGATTTGCTCACGACAGTGTCCTTAACTGTCCGGTTCCCGAAGGCCCTCACGAAGGTGGCGTGGCAGGGCGGGGGAAGGTGGCATGCCGCGTAGGTAGACGCACGACGCTGTGGGCCTGACGCGCACTCGGAAGTGTATCGACGGTGATGCGCCGCGGCTGCTCCCGTCCGGCGAAATCACCCGGACGGGAACAGCCGTTGTGTACAAGCGGGTTACGCGTTCTCGTCGACCCAGCTCATCAGCTTGCGGAGCTTCTTGCCGGTGGTCTCCAGCAGGTGCTCGGAGTCGGCGTTCTTGTACTCGTTGTACTTCGGCAGGCCCGCCTTGTACTCGGCGATCCAGGTGTTGGCGAAGGTGCCGTCCTGGATCTCCGCGAGGACCTTCTTCATCTCGGCCTTGGTGTCGGCGGTGATGATGCGCGGGCCGGTGACGTAGTCGCCCCACTCGGCGGTCTCCGAGATGGACCAGCGCATCTTCTCCAGGCCGCCCTCGTACATCAGGTCGACGATGAGCTTCAGCTCGTGGAGGCACTCGAAGTAGGCGATCTCCGGCTGGTAGCCGGCCTCGACCAGGGTCTCGAAACCGGCCTTGACCAGGGCGGCGGTGCCACCGCAGAGGACGGCCTGCTCACCGAACAGGTCGGTCTCGGTCTCCTCGGTGAAGGTGGTCTTGATGACGCCGGCCTTGGTGGCGCCGATGCCCTTGGCGTAGGAGAGCGCCAGGTCGAAGGCCTTGCCGGTGGCGTCCTGCTCGACGGCCACGATGGCGGGGACGCCGCGGCCCTCCTGGTACTGACGGCGGACCAGGTGGCCCGGGCCCTTCGGGGCGACCATGCAGACGTCGACGTCGGCCGGGGGCTTGATGAAGCCGAAGCGGATGTTCAGGCCGTGGCCGAAGAACAGCGCGTCGCCGGCCTTCAGGTTCGGGGCGATGTCCGCCTCGTAGACGTCGGCCTGGATCGGGTCCGGCACCAGGATCATGATGACGTCGGCCTCGGCGGCGGCCTCGGCGGCGGTGACCACGCGCAGGCCCTCCTCCTCCGCCTTGGCCTTCGAGGAGGAGCCCGCCTTCAGGCCGACCCGGACGTCGACGCCGGAGTCGCGCAGCGACAGCGCGTGGGCGTGGCCCTGGCTGCCGTAGCCGATGATCGCGACCTTGCGGCCCTGGATGATCGAGAGGTCGGCGTCGTCTTCGTAGAACAGCTCGGCCACGGGGGCACATCTCCTTGCGTGGTGGTGATGCCGGGTCCTGCAGGTCCTACCGTACGTGGACCCGGCGGGGGTGTGGGGCGGTGCTTCAGGGTGTGAGACGACAGGCCGTCAGGCCCGTGTCAGGCGCTGCGGTCCAGGGCCCGGAGCGAGCGGTCCGTGATCGAACGGGCGCCGCGGCCGATGGCCACCAGACCGGACTGGACCAACTCCTTGATGCCGTAGGGCTCCAGCATCTTGAGCATGGCCTCCAGCTTGTCCGAGCTGCCGGTGGCCTCGATGGTCACCGCGTCCGGCGAGACGTCGACCGTCTTGGCGCGGAACAGCTGGACGATCTCGACGATCTGCGAGCGCGACTCGGCGTCGGCCCGGACCTTGACCAGGACCAGCTCGCGCTGGACCGCGGCGGCCTGGTCGAGTTCGACGATCTTTATCACGTTGACCAGCTTGTTGAGCTGCTTGGTGACCTGCTCCAGCGGGAGGCTCTCCACGTTGACCACGATGGTCATCCGGGAGATGTCCGGGTGCTCGGTCGGGCCGACCGCGAGCGAGTCGATGTTGAAGCCCCGACGGGAGAACAGGGCGGCGATGCGGGCGAGCACGCCGGGCTTGTTCTCGACCAGGACGGAGAGGGTGTGCTTGGACATGGTGGTCATGGACTCTCTATCGGTTGGTCAGGGAGCGCAGTTCAGTCGAGGTCGTCGCCGAAGTCCGGGCGCACGTCCCGGGCGGCGAGGATCTCGTCGTTGCTGGTGCCGGCGGCCACCATCGGCCAGACCATGGCGTCCTGGTGGACGATGAAGTCGATGACCACCGGGCGGTCGTCGATCGCCATCGCCTGCTCGATCACCTTGTCCAGGTCCTCGGGGCGCTCGCAGCGCAGGCCGACGCAGCCCATCGCCTCGGAGAGCATCACGAAGTCCGGGATCCGGGTGCCCTGGGCCGGCGCCTCGATGCCGTCGTGCTCCGGGCCGGAGTGCAGCACGGTGTTGGAGTAGCGCTGGTTGTAGAAGAGCGTCTGCCACTGGCGGACCATGCCGAGCGAGCCGTTGTTGATGACGGCCACCTTGATCGGGATGTTGTTCAGCGCGCAGGTGACCAGTTCCTGATTGGTCATCTGGAAGCAGCCGTCGCCGTCGATCGCCCAGACCGCGGTGTCCGGCTTGCCCGCCTTGGCGCCCATCGCGGCCGGGACGGCGTAGCCCATGGTGCCCGCGCCACCCGAGTTGAGCCAGGTGGCCGGCTTCTCGAACCGGATGAACTGCGAGGCCCACATCTGGTGCTGGCCGACGCCCGCCGCGTAGATGGCGTCCGGGCCGACCAGCTGCCCGATCCGCTCGATCACCTGCTGCGGCGACAACCCGCCGTCGGGGGCCGCCTCGTAGCCCAGCGGGAAGGTGGTCTTCCACTCGTTGAGCTTCTCCCACCAGGCGGTGTAGTCGCCCTTGTGGCCGGCGTCGAACTCGGCCTGGACGGCGACGATCAGATCGGCGATCACCTCGCGGGCGTCACCGACGATCGGGACGTCGGCCGGGCGGTTCTTGCCGATCTCGGCCGGGTCGATGTCGGCGTGCACGACCTTGGCGAACGGCGCGAAGCTGTCCAGCTTGCCGGTGACCCGGTCGTCGAAGCGGGCGCCCAGGGTGAAGAGCAGGTCCGACTTCTGCAGTGCGGTGACGGCCGGGACGGAGCCGTGCATGCCGGGCATGCCCAGGTGCTGCGGGTGGCTGTCCGGGAAGACGCCCAGCGCCATCAGGGTGGTGACCACCGGGGCGCCGGTCAGCTCGGCCAGGATCCGCAGTTCGGCGCTGGCCTGCGCCTTGAGCACGCCGCCGCCGACGTAGAGGACCGGGCGCTTGGAGTTGACCAGCAGCTTGGCGGCCTCGCGGATCTGCTTGGCGTGCGGCTTGGTGACCGGGCGGTACCCGGGCAGCGAGGTCTCCACCGGCCAGCGGAAGGTGGTGGTGGCCTGCAGCGCGTCCTTGGCGATGTCGACCAGGACCGGGCCGGGGCGGCCGGTGGCGGCGATGTGGAAGGCCTCGGCGATCACCCGGGGGATCTCGGCCGGGTCGGTCACCAGGAAGTTGTGCTTGGTGATCGGCATCGTGATGCCGCAGATGTCCGCCTCCTGGAAGGCGTCGGTGCCGATCGCCTTGGAGGCGACCTGCCCGGTGATCGCGACCATGGGGACGGAGTCCATGTAGGCGTCGGCGATCGGGGTGACCAGGTTGGTCGCGCCCGGGCCGGAGGTCGCCATGCAGACGCCGACCCGGCCGGTGGCCTGGGCGTAGCCGGTGGCGGCGTGGCCCGCGCCCTGCTCGTGGCGGACCAGGATGTGACGGACCTTCTGCGAGTCCATCAGCGGGTCGTAGGCCGGGAGGATGGCGCCACCCGGGATGCCGAAGACGGTGTCCGCGCCCACGGCCTCGAGCGAGCGGATGAGGGACTGCGCACCGGTCATCGTCTCGGCCGCGCTGGGCGCGGGAGCGTGGGCGGCCGGGGTGTCCCCGCGGCGGGGGGCGGCGTGCTCGGTCATCTGCCTGTCTCTTCTCGGGTTCTGCCGTCCGCCAGGTGAGGGACCTGGTGGCGGTCGCCGGTCCTGCCTCCATCGTCCACCCGGCCCGTGTGAGGGGCTCGTACGTGGGCGAATCGGCCGGGGTATTGCCTCTTCGAACAGTTCCAGTGCAACAAAAAACCCCTCGTGCCAAGGGCATGCGAGGGGTGGCGCGTCGGTCTCTCCCGAGCGGGGCGTGTGCTGCCCGCTCTAGCCGACGCGCCCGCCAAGTACGAGAATTCGGGTGCGCATGGCACCGACCTTCCTCCTCGGCGGGGTCAAGTGTCAAGCAGGTGGGACGGAGGTCTCATCATGCGGACGTGCCCATGGACCGGGCAGCGGGAGGCGTCCGGGCAGGTCGGAGACGTTCTGGTGGTGCGCGGGCCGGCTCTGGGCCACCTCCGGGTGGCCACCCGAACGGGCGTCGGCGGCCAGGTAGGCGCGGCGCGCGGAGAGCGGCCCCAGCGGCCTCGGCAGCGGGTAGACCCGGCGCAGCAGCGCCCGGCGCAGCCGGTGCTCGTCCAGCGGCTGGGCGAAGGCCAGGCCCTGCCCCTGGCGGCAGCCCAACTCCTGCAGGACGGCGACCTGGCGCGGGTGGTCCACCCCCTCGGCGGAGGTCACCAGGCCGAGGTCGCGGCCCAGCCGCAGCGCGTGCCCGGCCAGTGCGCGGGTGAGGGTGGAGTCGGCCACGTCCTGGACCAGCGAGCGGTCCAGTTTGATCGCGTCGAGCGGCAGCCGGGCCAGCGCGCCGAGCGAGCCGCCGCCCGCGCCGAAGCCGGCCACCGCGGTGGAGACGCCGTGCCGGCGCAGCGCGTCGAGCCGGCGGCCGAGCTCGTCGGCCTGCGCGTCTGGCCCGGTGCGGGCCAGCTCGATCACCAACTGCTGGGCGGGCAGGCCGGTTTCGCGCAGCACCGCGACCACCGCCTCGTACATGCCGGGGGCGCAGAGCCGTTCGGCCGAGAGCCGGACCGAGACCGGGACGGCGACCATCCTGGGGCCGCCCCGGCGGGCCGCCGCGGTGACCGTCTCGTGCAGCATCCAGCGGGCGAAACGGGTGGCCGCGTCGCCCCGCTCGGCGGTGCGCAGGAACTCGGCGGGGGTCAGCAGCAGGCCCTGGGCGGAGCGCCACCTGGCCTGGGCCTCGACACCCGTCACGGCGCCGGTGGCGAGGTCCACCAGGGGCTGGTGGAGCAGGGTGAAGGTGCCCTCCCGGACGGCCAGCCGAAGCCGGTCCTCCAGCTCGGTGCGGCGCTCCAACTCGGCCCGCATGGCCGGGTGGTAGAGCACGACGCGCCCCTTGCCCTCGGACTTGGCCCGGTACATCGCGAGGTCCGCGTCGCGCATCAGCTCGTCGGCCCGCGCCCCGTCCTCCCCGTGGTCACGACCGTCCCGGGACGGGGAGGCGAAGGCGATGCCGATGCTGGCGGCCACGCCGAGCTCGGCCCCGCCGATCCAGTACGGCTCGGAGAGCGCCGAGCGCAGCCGGTCGGCCAGCTCCTGCACCTGGACGCGGCCGAGCCGCCCGGAGACCAGCGCGGCGAACTCGTCCCCGCCGAACCGGGCCACGGTGTCCCCGGCCCGGACGGCGCCCTGCAGCCGGCGGGCGGCCTGCACCAGCAGCTCGTCGCCGACCTGGTGCCCGGCGGAGTCGTTGACCGCCTTGAAGCCGTCCAGGTCGAGGAAGAGCACCGCGACCGTCTCGCCCTCCTGGCCACCCGTCAGGGCGGCACCCAGGCGCTCGGTGAACAGCGCCCGGTTCGGCAGGTCGGTCAGCGGGTCGTGGAACGCGTTGTGCTGCAACTGCGCCTGCAGCATGACCCGTTCGGTGACGTCCCGGCTGTTCAGGATCAGGCCGTCCCGGTACCGGTTGACGGTGGACTCGACGTGCAGCCACTCACCGCCGCCGGAGCGGACCCGGCACTCGACCCGGGCCGAGGGTTCGCCGATGCCGTCCGGCAGGCCCTTCATCAGCCGCTTGACCTCGGCCAGCACCCGGTCGACGTCCTCCGGGTGGACCAGGTTGAGCAGGTTCCCGCCGACCAGGTCCTCCGGGTCGCGGCCGTAGACACCGAGCGCGGCCGGGGAGACGTAGGAGAGCACCCCGGTGCCGCCGGAGATCATGATGACGTCGCTGGAGCCCTGCACCAGGGAGCGGAAGTGCGCCTCCTTCTGGGCCAGCTCCTGGGCCAGCGAGAGGTTGTCCAGCAGGGTGACGCCCTGACGCAGGATCAGCGCCAGGCCGACGGTGCAGGCCGCCGCCACCACCACCCGATCCAGGTGGTGGCCGCCGAGCGCGTTGTAGAGGATGCCGACGGTGCAGACGGCGGCCGCCACGTACGGGGTGAGCGCGCTGAAGGTGGTGGAGACCCGGCGGCGCGGGGCGCCGCCGACCGAGGGGTGCTGGCGGCTGGGCGCGCTGGCGGCCCGGGGCGCCCAGGGGGCCCAGGCGAGCAGCACGCTGCCGGCGAACCAGCCGGCGTCCAGCAGACCGCCGGAGTGGTAACTGCTGCGCAGCTCGGGCGAGGTGAACAGGGCGTCGCAGACCACCGTGACGGCCAGGCCGACCATCGCGGTGTGCACCGCCGCGCGGTTGCCGTCCCGGCGGCGGAAGCGCAGCCCGACCACCAGGCTGACCAGCAGGATGTCCAGCACGGGGTAGGCGAGGCCGAGGGCCAGCCGGAGCGGGTCGTCCCCCTCCCCCGCCGCGACCCGGCCGAGCGCCAGGCTCCAGCTGAGGGTGAACAGCGAGCCGGCCACCAGCCAGCCGTCCAGCAGCAGGCAGAGCCAGCCGGCGGCGGTGCGCGGGCGCTGGGCCAGCACCAGCAGGCCGGTGATGGCGAGCGGGGCGAAGAGCAGGAAGGCGTACTCGGCCGGGGAGTCCTGCGGCAGGTCGGTGCGGAGCACCACCTCGTACCAGCCCCAGGTGCCGTTCCCGAGGGCGACCATCGAGGAGGAGAGGCCGAACAGCAGCCAGGCCGGGCGGGCCGGGCCGGCCGTGGTGCAGGCGTGCAGCAGGCAGGAGAGCGCGGCGGCCAGCGCGGCGCCGGCCAGGCCGAAGTCCCCCATGAACTGGGCGAGTCGGGGGGAGCCCCAGCCGAGGGCGGCACCCACCCCGTACCCGAGGCAGAGCACCGCCAGCAGGGCTCCGGGGAGACGGACCGCGCGGAAGCTCACTCGACCTCTCCCCCACGCCGTACCGGTGTTCCCGGTCCGGACCCTACACCAATTCCGTCACTCAATGACACGCACACTCCACTTAGAGTAATGGCGACGGGTGACGACGTGTCTCGTTTCGGGACGGATCGCCCCGGTTGGCCGCAGCGCACGGGGGCGCACTGAGCCCCGCGCCCCCGTGCGCCCGGGGGCCCGGGACGCCTCTCAGGCCCCCTGGCCGAGGAGTTGGAGCCGGTGCGCCAGGGCGGCGGCCTCGCCGCGGCTGCCGACCGAGAGCTTGGCCAGGATGTTCGAGACATGCACGCTGGCGGTCTTGGGCGAGATGTAGAGCTCCTCGGCTATCTGACGGTTCGTCCGGCCGAGCGCGAGCCGGTCCAGCACGTCGCGCTCGCGCGGGGTGAGACCGAACTCCTCGGCGGGGTCGGCCGGTTCGGCACTCCGCGGCTCGGCGGCCGGGCGCGCGGCGGCCAGACCGGCCCGGGCGGTGAGCAGGGCGGCGTCCTGCCGCAGGTAGCGCCCCGAGGTGACGAGCTCCTCCACCTCGCGCAGCAGCCCGGCCGCCTCCTCCCGGCGGCCCGCCGCCAGCAGTGCCTCGGCCTGCCGGTAGAGCGCCTGTCCGAGCGGGCAGCCCAGCCCGAGGGCGCGCAGCGAACCAACCGCCGCCGCCCACTGGCCGGGGCTGTCGGCGCCCTCGGCGCGGGCGAGTTCGGCCGCCAGCAGCTCGCTCCAGGCGCGGTGCAGCTCGGTGCCGGGCCGCAGCCCGGCGGCCACCTCGGCGATCCGCCGCAGCACCACCGGCCGGCCGAGGTCGGCACTGGGCACCCCGCGCGAATCGGCCTCGGCCGCCGCTCCCTCGACCAGCACCGGCAGCAGTCCGTTGACGCAGCCGTCGGAGAGCCCGTCCCCGCCCGGGCGGTCGGCCAAGCCGTCGAGCACGGCGAGCAGTTCGGCCCTGGCGTCGAGCGGGCGCCCGGCCCGCATCGCCAGCCGGATGGCCAGCCGGGCCACCGGAAGGTCGTGCTGCGGCTGCTGGACCACCCTCCCGGCCTGCCGGGCCCGCTGGAAGTACTCCTCGGCGGCCGCCAAGTCACCCCGGTCCAGGGCGAGTTCGCTGCGCAGCCGGTCCAGGAAGGCGTGGAAGGTGCCGGCCCGGGAGTCGTCCCACTCGGCCAGCAGCTCCTCGGCCTCCTGGCGGCGGCCGAGCACCAGCAGCGCCTCCACCAGGTTCCCCGCCAGGATGGCGCCGGTGTTGGCCAGCAGGCCGTTGCCCTGCGCCACCGCCAGGCCCTCCCGGGCCAGCGCCGCGGCCTCCTCGGCCCGGCCGAGGCTGAGCTCCATGCTGGAGAGGTTGTTGAGCGCCCGGCAGAGCACGTCCACCACACCGGCCGGCCGGGCCCGCTCGACCGCCTCGTGCAGCAGCGCCAGCCCGGCCTCCGGGTCACCCAGGTTGGCCCGCAGGGTGCCGAGCGTGGTGAGCGCGTGCAGCTCGACCATCGGGGCGTCCACCGCACGGGCCAGCTCGACGGCCCGCTCGGCCATCGCCATGTCCCCCGCCGACGGGTCCAGCAGCATCACGTGACCCACCGCCAGCGCCAGCACCTCGGCCTGCACCGGTGAGGGCCGCAGCCCGGCCACCAACTGCTGGGCCCGGTCGATCTCCTCCTGCGCTCCCCCGCGCCGCAGGTGACCGAACATCTGCGCGCGCTGGATCATGAACCAGGCGGCCCGCTCCGGCTCGGCCTCCTCGTCCACCAGCTTCAGCGCCCGCTTGGCCAGGCTCAGGCCGCGGTCCCGGTCCCCGCTGCGGCGGGCGGCCGTGACCGCCTCGGCCAGCACGTCGACCAGGTACAGCCCGGCGCAGTGCGCGCCGTCGCAGCCGCAGGCCGGGAAGGTGCCCGCCCAGTCGTGCGGCCGGACGCTGGTGTCGCGGATCTCCTCCGGCACCTCGTCCCAGAGCTCCAGGGCGCGCTCCAGCATCCGCAGTTGCTCGGCGAAGGCGTTGCGGCGGCGGGCCGCCCGGGCCGCCTCCAGCGCGGTCGGCAGGGCCTTGGCGGGCTCGTGCGCGTGGTACCAGTAGTTGGCCAGCCGGGCGTCCAGCCCGTTCCCGCAGACCAGCTCGCCCTGCTGCTCCAGCACCGTGGCGTAGCGGCGGTTGATCCGGTAGCGCTCACCGGGCAGCAGGTCGTCGGAGACCGCCTCGCGGACCAGCGCGTGCCGGAAGCGGTACCCCTCGCCGTCGGTGTCCGGGCGGAGCACGTTGGCGCCGACGGCCGTGCGCAGCGCCTCGGTGAGCGACTCCTCGCCCTCGTCCAGCACCGCCTCCAGCAGGCCGTGCTCGACGTAGCTGCCGCCCTCGGCGGCGATCCGCAGCACGCGCTGGGTCTCGTCCGGCAGCGCCTCCACCCGGACCAGCAGCAGGTCGCGCAGCGATTCGGTGAGGCCGGTGTGGCAGCCCTCCTGGTGGGCGGTGGCCAGCTCCTCGACGAAGAACGGGTTCCCCTCGGAGCGTTCGTGGATGCGGTCCACCAGCGAGCGGCCGGGGGCCTCGGTGCCGAGGATGCCGGCCAGCTGGGCGGCCACCTCGGCCCGGCCGAACCGGGCCAGCTCCAGCCGCTGCACGGTGCGCAGCCGGTCCAGCTCGGCCAGGAACGGGCGCAACGGGTGACGGCGGTGCAGGTCGTCGGTGCGGTAGGTGGCGACGATCAGCACCCGGGCCCGGTGCAGGGTGCGGATCAGGTAGGCGAGCAGCTCGCGGGTGGAGCGGTCGGACCAGTGCAGGTCCTCGATCGCCAGCACGATGGTCTGCTCGGCGGACAGCCGCTCGAACAGCCGGGCGGTGTGCTCGAAGAGCCGGGCCCGGCCGAACTCGTCGTTGGGCTCGGCGTCGTCGGCCCCGAACTCCGGCAGCAGGCGGGTGAGGTGGCCCTCCATCCCCTCGGCGGCCCGTTCGAGTTCGGCCCCCAGCCCGCGGTGCAGCCGGCGCAGCGCGGTGGCCAGCGGGGCGAACGGCAGACCCTCGGCGCCGACCTCCAGGCAGCCGCCCATGGTGGTCACCGCGCCGCCCCGGCAGGCGGTGCCCAGGAACTCCTCGATCAGCCGGGTCTTGCCGACCCCGGCCTCGCCGCCGATCAGCACCGCCTGGGGCTGGCCGGCGTCGGCCCGGCGCAGCGCGGCCTCCAGCGCACCGACCTCGGTGCCGCGACCGACGAAGACCGGGCTCACCGATGTCTGCTCCATGGCGCCGAGCATGCCACAGGCCGCCGACGCGGTCCGAGCGAGTATCTCGCGGTTCGGACCGGGCCCCGGCGGCCTGTGACGGTCTGTCAGCATTTGCACTGGCTCAGCTGTGCTTGAGCTGCGGGCGCGGACTCAGGGCCCGTACCCGGCGCTGTCGCAGCGCCCTCAGCAGGCCCAGGCGCAGCGCCGGGGCGGCCTCCCGGTCGGCCTCCAGGGCCTCCCGGACCAGCGCGTCGTGGCGGGCCTGGCGCTGCAGCTCCTGCGAGCGGGCCTGGATGAGCTCGTACTCGAACATCGTGGTCTCCCCTTGTTTTCCCTTGCGGGCTCTTCGTCCTGGGTAAGAGCTTCCTCCGGTAAGGGGGGTGGCCACATCGGGAGCATGCCGCATCTCCCGGGGCGTCAGGTCCTTAGACGAGGACCGCCCGCTCCGTAGGGACGGAGCGGGCGGTCCTCGTCGTGCCTAGGACGTCCTACTCGGGCGAGACGCCGAGCTTCTCGAAGATCATGTCCTTGACCTTCGCGGCGTCGGCCTGGCCGCGGGTGGCCTTCATGACCGCGCCCACCAGGGCGCCGACGGCGGCCACCTTGCCGCCGCGGATCTTGTCCGCGACGCCGGCGTTGTCCGCCAGGGCCTGGTCGATCGCCGCGCTGAGCGCGGAGTCGTCGGAGACCACGGCGAGGCCGCGGGCCTCGATCACGGCGTCCGGCTCGCCCTCGCCGGCCAGCACGGCCTCGATCACCTGACGGGCCAGCTTGTCGTTGAGCTTGCCCTCGGCGACGAGCGCGCAGACCCGGGCCACCTGGGCCGGGGTGATCGGCTGGTCGGCCAGCTCGGTGCCGGTCTCGTTGGCCCGGCGGGCCAGCTCGCCCAGCCACCACTTGCGGGCCTGGTCGGCCGGCGCACCGGCCGCGATGGTGTCCAGGATCGGCTCGACCGCACCGGCGTTGAGGATGGACTGCATGTCCTGGTCGGACACGCCCCACTCGGCCTGCAGCCGGGCCCGGCGGACCCGGGGCAGCTCGGGCAGAGCGGCCCGCAGCTCCTCGACCCACTCGCGGCTCGGGGCGATCGGGACCAGGTCGGGCTCCGGGAAGTACCGGTAGTCCTCGGCGTTGTCCTTGATCCGGCCCGAGGTGGTGGAGCCGTTGTCCTCGTGGAAGTGCCGGGTCTCCTGGACGATCGTCCCGCCGTCGGTGAGCACCGTGGCGTGCCGCTGGATCTCGAACCGGGCCGCCCGCTCCACGCTGCGCAGGGAGTTGACGTTCTTGGTCTCCGAGCGGGTGCCGAACTTCTCGGTGCCGTTCGGACGCAGCGACAGGTTCACGTCGCAGCGCATCTGGCCCTTGTCCATCCGGGCCTCGGAGACGCCCAGCGCCCGGATCAGCTCGCGCAGCTCGGCCACGTACGCCTTGGCCACCTCGGGGGCGCGCTCGCCGGCGCCCTCGATCGGCTTGGTGACGATCTCGATCAGCGGGATGCCGGCCCGGTTGTAGTCCAGCAGCGAGTGGGTCGCACCGTGGATGCGGCCGGTCGCGCCACCGACGTGGCTGGACTTGCCGGTGTCCTCCTCCATGTGGGCGCGCTCGATCTCCACCCGGAAGGTCGAGCCGTCCTCCAGCTGCACGTCGAGGTAGCCGTTGAAGGCGATCGGCTCGTCGTACTGCGAGGTCTGGAAGTTCTTCGGCATGTCCGGGTAGAAGTAGTTCTTCCGGGCGAACCGGCACCACTCGGCGATCTCGCAGTTCAGCGCGAGACCGATCTTGATCGCCGACTCCACGCCGATGGCGTTGACCACCGGCAGCGAGCCGGGCAGGCCGAGGCAGGTCGGGCAGGTCTGGGTGTTCGGCTCCGCGCCCAGCTCGGTCGAGCAGCCGCAGAACATCTTGGTCTTGGTACCCAGCTCGACATGGACCTCAAGGCCCATCACCGGGTCGTACGAGGCGAGTGCGTCCTCGTACGAGACCAGGCTAATGACGCTCACAGCGTCCCCTTCACTTGAGTCTTGGCGGTCCGTCAGCCCAGCAGCACGTCGTCGTCCCCGAGCCGCTTGAGCTCACGGACGAGGAGCGCGGTGCCGGTGATCAGCGCGGCGGCACCGACCAGGGCGTTGAGGAGCAGGAGGTTGTCGTTCTCGGTCCGGGCCTTGCGGATGTCCTTGGAGATCGAGATCGCGCCGAACGCGCTCGTCCCGATGGACAGCCAGAGACCGGGCTTGGACTTCTTGAAGCCCTTGGCCTTCGCGATGCTGCTCACAGAACCGGTGCCTCCTCGAGCAGGGGGTGTCCCCACTTGTCGTTGAGCGCGGCCTCGACGGCGCCGCCCACGCGGTACAGGCGGTCGTCCGCCATCGCGGGAGCGATGATCTGCAGGCCGACCGGGAGATTGTCCTCCGGGGCCAGGCCGCAGGGCAGCGACATGGCCGCGTTGCCGGCGAGGTTGGACGGGATGGTGCACAGGTCGGCCAGGTACATCGCCATCGGGTCGTCGGCGCGCTCGCCGATCGGGAAGGCGGTGGTGGGGGTGGTCGGCGAGACCAGCACGTCGACGCCGGCGAAGGCCGCGTCGAAGTCGCGCGAGATCAGGGTCCGGACCTTCTGGGCCGAGCCGTAGTAGGCGTCGTAGTAGCCCGAGGAGAGGGCGTAGGTGCCGAGGATGATGCGGCGCTTCACCTCGGGGCCGAAGCCGGCCTCGCGGGTGAGGGCGGTGACCTCCTCGGCCGAGCGGGTGCCGTCGTCGCCGACCCGCAGGCCGTACCGCATCGCGTCGAAGCGGGCCAGGTTGGAGGAGGCCTCGCTCGGGGCGATCAGGTAGTAGGCCGGGAGCGCGAGGGTGAAGGACGGGCAGGAGACCTCGACCACCTCGGCGCCGAGCTCGCGGAGCAGCTCCACGGACTCGTTGAACCGCTGCATCACACCGGCCTGGTAGCCCTCGCCGGCGAACTCCTTGACCACGCCGATCCGCATGCCGCGGACGTCGCGCCGCTTGGCGGCCTCGACCACGGCCGGGACCGGGGCGTTGATCGAGGTGGAGTCCAGCGGGTCGTACCCGGCGATGGCCTCGTGCAGCAGCGCCGCGTCCAGCACGGTGCGGGCGCACGGGCCGCCCTGGTCCAGCGAGGAGGAGAACGCGATCAGCCCGTAGCGGGAGACCGAGCCGTAGGTCGGCTTCACGCCCACGGTGCCGGTGACGGCGCCGGGCTGGCGGATCGAGCCGCCGGTGTCGGTGCCGATGGCCAGCGGGGCCTGGTAGGCGGCCAGCGCCGCGGCCGAGCCGCCGCCGGAGCCGCCGGGGATGCGGGACAGGTCCCACGGGTTCCCGGTCACGCCGTAGGCGGAGTTCTCGGTGGAGGAGCCCATCGCGAACTCGTCCATGTTGGTCTTGCCGAGGATGACCACGTCGGCGTTCTTCAGACGGGCCGTCAGGGTGGCGTCGTACGGCGGCACCCAGCCCTCGAGGATCTTCGACCCGCAGGTGGTCGGGATGCCCTCGGTGGTGAACACGTCCTTGAGCGCCAGCGGCACGCCGGCCAGCGGGCTCAGCTGCTCGCCGGCCGCGCGCTTGGCGTCCACCCGGCGGGCGGCCGCCAGGGCGCCCTCGGTGTCCACGTGCAGGAAGGCGTTGACCTTCTTGTCGGTGGCATCGATCCGGTCCAGGTGGGCCTGGGCGACCTCGACGGCGGAGACCTCTCCGGCCGCGATGGCGGCGGCGGTCTCGGCGGCGGTCTTCTTGATGAGCTCGGTCACGGGATCAGTCCTCCCCGAGGATCTGGGGGACGCGGAAACGCTGCTCCTCGGCGGCCGGCGCACCGGCCAGGGCCTGCTCCGGGGTGAGCGACGGGCGCACCTCGTCCGCCCGCATGACGTTGGTCAGCGGAAGCGGGTGGGAGGTCGGCGGGACGTCCTGTCCGGCGACCTCGGAAACGCGGGCGACCGCGCCGATGATCACGTCGAGCTGCTCGGCGAAGTGGTCCAACTCTTCGGCCTGCAGCTCCAGACGCGACAGCCGGGCGAGGTGGGCGACCTCCTCGCGCGTGATGCCAGGCATGCAGCGATCCTCAAGGGTGAGTTCTGGTCAGACCGCCACGAGACATGTGTGACGGCCCATCTTTCCAGGCCCATCCTATGGGCAGCGCCGGGCGCCCGGCGCTGCCCACGGCCCGGGCGCCCCGTGCCGCTAGAGCAGTTCGACCTCGGGGGCACCGGTCCGATGGACCATCAGCCAGGCGGTGGCCTGGTCCGCCGGGAGGGCGGCGGAGACCAGCCAGCCCTGCACCGCGTCCACTCCGAGGGAGTGCAGCCGCTCCCAGGTCTCGTCGTCCTCGACGCCCTCGGCGACCACCGTCAGCCCGAGCGAGTGGGCCAGCTCGACCGAGCAGCGGACCACCGCGGCGTCGTGGTCGTCGGCCACCATCCGGGAGACGAAGGACCGGTCGATCTTCAACTCGCCGACCGGCAGCGAGCGCAGCCGCACCAGCGAGGAGTGCCCGGTGCCGAAGTCGTCCAGCGACATCCCGACCCCGTAGCGGCGCAGCTCGGCCAGGGTGTCCGCGGCCAGCCGGGAGTCGTCCAGCAGCAGCCGCTCGGTGATCTCCAACTGGAGCGCCCCGGCGGGCACCTGGTGCCTGGTCAGGTGACCGGCCACCCGGTCGGCGAAGCCCGGGTTGAGCACGTCCCGGGGCGAGACGTTGACCGCGACCTGCACCTCCAGGCCCTGCGCGCGCCAGAGCGCCAGCTGGCCGACGGCGGCCTCCAGCACGTAGTCGGTCAGCCGCGGCATCAGCCCGCTGGACTCGGCCAGGCCGATGAACTCGTCCGGGGGCACCCGGCCCTGGCCCGGCCGCTCCCAGCGCAGCAGCGCCTCCAGGCCGACCACCCGGCCGTCGAAGGCCACCTTCGGCTGGTAGTGCAGCTGCACCTCGCGGGTCTCCAGGGCCCGCCGCAGGTCGCCGAGCAGACCGATCCGGTACGGGGTGTCCAGGTCGCGGGTCTCGTCGTACTGCTCGACCCCGCTGCGGCGGCGCTGGGCGTGGCCCATCGCCACGTCCGCCCGGCGCAGCAGCGCCTCGGCGTCCTGGGCGTGGGCGGGGTAGACGCAGACCCCGGCGCTGGCCTCCAGCACCAGCAGCAGCCCGTCCAGGCGGATGGGAGCGGCGAGTTCGGCGATCAGCGCCTTGGCCATCCGCTCCAGGGTGTCCGCCCGGCCGACCCCGGGCAGCAGGACGGCGAACTCGTCGCCGCCCATCCGGGCCACCACCGGGCGGTGACTGCGCTGGATGGCGACCGGGAGGGAGGAGAAGACGTCGTCCGGATCGTCCCGCTCGGGGTTGTGCGTGCCGGAGCGCAGCGCACGGTGCAGGCGCCTGGCGATGTGCACCAGCAGCCTGTCCCCGGCGGTGTGCCCGAGCGCGTCGTTGAGCGAGCGGAAGCGGTCCAGGTCGAGCAGGATCAGCCCGACGTTCCAGTCCTCCTCGCCCTCGCCCTCGGCGATCGCCTCCTGGGCGGCCAGCAGCAGGGCGTGACGGTTCGGCAGGTCGGTCAGCGGGTCGGTCAGCTGGTCGCGGGCCCGGTCCCGGGCGATCCGCCAGGCGGCCACCAGGACCGCCAGCGGCACCGCGAACAACGGCAGCAGCTCTGGCTCGTGCCGGTAGACCAGGACGGCGAGCGGGATGAGCGGCGCCGCCCCGGCCAACAGCACGCCGAGCAGCAGGACCGCACCCGCCACCCCCTGCGGCGGGCGTGTGGGCGCGCCGCCGGTCGTACGATCCATAAGCCCTGTCCTCCGTCGGGCCCGCCCCGTTCAGGCCGCCTTTCGGTACGACACCCCCGGTGCGGTGGAGGCCAGCGTGCGGGCTTCCCCGTCGGCCCGGCTGGTGCTCCCGGGGCCGGCCACCCTTGCTGACGCAGTGTCGCCCCAAGGGTATGCCCGGGTCCGACCCGTGAGGCGGACTTTCGGACAACCTTGGACGCCGCACCGGCGGAACATCCTTCCGGAGTGCCGCCCAGTGACAGAATGCCCGGTTTCTTTCGGACAGACCCCGCTGACGAGGCATCAGAAAAGTAACGGAGTATCAGCTCTCGTCGGTCGGCTCGGCCGCCGGGGCCTCCTCCGCGGCGATCGGCTCGATCCCGAGGTGGGCCCGGGCGGCGTCGGGGCCCTGCTCCAGCAGGACGGCGAAGCCCGCGTCGTCCAGCACCGGCAGGCCGAGCTGCACGGCCTTGTCGTACTTGGAGCCGGGGTTGTCACCGGCCACCACGAAGTCGGTCTTCTTGGAGACCGAGCCGGTGACCTTGGCGCCGCGCGAGGTGAGCGCCTCCTTGGCACCGTCCCGGGTGTGGCCGGCCAGCGTGCCGGTGACCACCAGGGTGAGGCCCTCCAGCGGGCGGGGGCCCTCCTCCTCGGCGGCCTCCTCGACGAAGCGGACGCCGGCGGCGCGCCACTTCTCCAGGATCTCCCGGTGCCACTCCTCGGCGTACCACTCCTTGATCGCCTTGGCGATGATCGGGCCGACGCCCTCGGTGGCGGCCAGCTCCTCCTCGGTGGCGGCGAAGATCCGGTCCAGGTCGCGGAACTCCCGGGCCAGCGCCTGGGCGGAGACCGGGCCGACGTGACGGATCGACAGGCCGTTGAGGTAGCGCCAGAGCGGGCGGTCCTTGGCCTTGTCGAGGTTCTCCAGCAGCAGGGTGGCCGACTTCTTGGGCTCGCCCTTGAGGTTGGCGAAGAAGGTGACCACCTTCTCCTTGCCGGTCCTGTCGTCCGGCTTGGGCATGCCGGTCTTCGGGTCCAGCACCTTGGCCTTGATCGGCAGCAACTGCTCGACGGTCAGGGCGAAGATGTCCCCCTCGTTCCCGACCGGCGGCTCGGCGGGCTCCAGCGGCTGGGTCAGCGCGGTGGCGGCCACGTAGCCGAGGCCCTCGACGTCCAGCGAGGAGCGGCCGCCCAGGTAGGCGATCCGCTCGCGGATCTGGGCCGGGCAGTACTGCGCATTGGGGCAGCGCAGGTCGATGTCGCCCTCGTTCATCGGGCGCAGCCCGCTGCCGCACTCCGGGCACTCCTGCGGCATCACGAACGGCTTGGCGTCGTCCGGGCGCAGCTCCATCACCGGGCCGAGGATCTCCGGGATCACGTCACCGGCCTTGCGCAGCACGATGGTGTCGCCGATCAGCACGCCCTTGGCCTTCACCACGTCCTGGTTGTGCAGGGTGGCGTACTGGACCATCGAGCCGGCCACCTTCACCGGCTGCTCCAGCACCGCGTACGGGGTGGCCCGGCCCGTCCGGCCGATGCCGATCTTGATCTCGGCGAGCTTGCCGTTGACCTCCTCCGGCGGGTACTTCCAGGCGATCGCCCAGCGCGGGGACTTGGAGGTGGCGCCGAGCCGGCCCTGCAGGGCGATCTCGTCCACCTTGACCACCACGCCGTCGATCTCGTGCTCGACCGAGTGGCGCTGCTCGCCGTACTGCTTGACGAAGGCCCGCACCTCGTCCAGGGTGCCGACCACCCTGTTGTGCTTCGCGGTCGGCAGGCCCCAGTCGTGCAGCAGCTGGTAGGCGTGCGACTGGCAGTCGATGTCGAAGCCCTCGCGGGCGCCGATGCCGTGCACCACCATGTGCAGCGGGCGGGAGGCGGTGACCTGCCAGTCCTTCTGGCGCAGCGAACCGGCCGCCGCGTTGCGGGGGTTGGCGAACAGCTTGACCAGGGCCATCGGACGCTTGCCCTCGGCGGCCCGCTCCTCGTTGACCTTCTCGCGGCGCTCGTTCTCGGCGGCCAGCGAGGCGTTCAGCTCGGCGAAGGCCTCGGTCGGCAGGTAGACCTCGCCGCGGATCTCCACCAGGGCCGGGACGTTCTCGCCCTTGAGCTGGTGCGGGATCTCCTTGATGGTGCGGACGTTGGGCGTGATGTCCTCGCCCACCCGGCCGTCACCGCGGGTCGCGGCCTGGGTCAACTGGCCGTTCTCGTAGGTGAGGTTGACGGCCAGTCCGTCCACCTTGAGCTCGCACAGGTAGTGGTAGTCGATGCCGTCCAGTTCGCGGGCGACGCGCTCGGCCCAGGCGGCCAGCTCCTCGTCGTCCATCGCGTTGTCCAGGCTGAGCAGGCGCTCGCGGTGCTCCACCGCGGCGAACAGCTCGGTGGGGGCACCGCCGACGTTCTGGGTCGGCGAGTCGGGGGTGACCAGGACCGGGTGCTCGGCCTCGATCCGCTCCAACTCCCGCAGCAGCCGGTCGAACTCGGCGTCGGTGACGATCGGGGCGTCCTGCTCGTAGTACCGCACCCGGTGGCCGACGATCTCCGCCGCCAGCTCGGCGTGCCGCTCACGCACCTCCGCCGGTACGTCCGCCCAGCCCTCGACCGCCACCCTGGTCTCCTCCTGCTACTCCGGGTTGTCCACCAGACTCTGCGCGGCCCTCGCACTGAGTGACAGCGCCTTGCGGGCGTACGCGGGCGAAGCACCCGCCAGGCCACAGGTCGGCGTCACCAGCACACGGCGGCCGAGCAGTTCCGGGGACAGCCCCAACCTGCGCCACAACGTCCTGACACCCTGGACACTACCGGCCGGGTCCGTCATTCCCGCGTCCGTGGACGGCACCACACCGGCGAGGATCACGGTGCCGGCCTCGACCGCCTCGCCGATCTCCTCGTCCTCACGCTCCGTCAGCAGACCGAAGTCCAGCGAGATCCCGGCCACCCCGGCCCGGCGCAGCAGCGCCAGCGGGACGTCCGGGGCGCAGCTGTGCACCACCACCGGCGCGTCCAGGCCGCGGATCAGCTCGCGCAGGGTCTCCTCGGCGTGCTGGCGGTCCACCGCGCGCAGCCGCTGGAAGCCGCTGGCGGTCTTCACCGAGCCGGCCAGCACGGCCGGAAGTGACGGTTCGTCGAGCTGGAGCACCAACTCCGCACCGGGGATCCGCTTGCGGACCTCGGCCAGGTGGCGGCGCAGGCCCTCGGTGAGGGACTCCGCGACGTCCCGGCAGGCGCCGAGGTCGGCGAGGGCCTTCTCGCCGTGCTTGAGCTCGATGTTCGCGGCCAGCGTCCACGGCCCGACCGCCTGCACCTTGAGCGCTCCCGTGTACCCCTGGGTGAACTCCTCCAGGGCGTCCAGGTCCTCGCCCAGCCAGGAGTGCGCCCGCCGGGTGTCCCGGCCGGGCCGGTCGGCGAACCGCCAGCCGCTCGGCTCGGTCTGGGCGAACAGCTCCACCAGCATCCCGGCCGAGCGCCCGATCATGTCGGCGCCGGGGCCCCGGGCGGGCAGCTCCGGCAGGTGCGGCAGGAACTCCAGCGCCCCCACCGAGGTCTTCGCCGCCTCCCGGGCGTCCGTGCCGGGAAGCGAGCCGACCCCGGTGGCGGCTCCGGTCAGCTCGGGAAACACGTGTCCAGTCACGCGACGAGCCTAGTGCCCCCGGTCAGCTGCCCGGGCGGACGGTGATCTCGGTGATGGCCGCGTCCCGGGGCAGGTCGATCGCGGTGACGATCGCGGTGGCGACCGACTCCGGGGCGATCCAGCGGGTGGGGTCGTACTCCTTGCCCTCCTGCTGGTGGACCTTCACCTGCATCGGGGTGGCGGTGCGGCCCGGGTAGACGGTGGTGACCCGGACGCCGTGCGGCTGCTCCTCCAGGCGGAGCGAGTCGGCCAGCGCGCGCAGGCCGAACTTGCTGGCCGCGTACCCGCCCCAGGTGGCGTCCGCGCGCAGGCCCGCACCGGAGTTGACGAAGACCACCTGGCCGCGGGCCAGCCGGACCGAGGGCAGCAGCAGCCGGGTCAGCTCGGCGGGCGCGACCAGGTTGACGTTCAGCTGCTCCTGCCAGGCCTTCACCGGGAGGTCGCCGATCTCGCCGAGCTGGACCACCCCGGCCACGTGCAGCAGCGAGTCCAGCTCCACCGGCAGCTCCTGGTGGCCGAAGGCCCAGGAGAGCTTGGCCGGATCGGACAGGTCGCCGACCAGGGTGCGGGCGCCGGGGAAGCGCTCGCGCAGCTGGGCCGCCCGCTTGGCGTCCCGGGCCAGCAGCCAGAGCTGCTCGCCGCGCGCCGCCAGCCGCTCCGCGACCGCCTCGCCGATGCCCGAGCCGGCTCCGGTGATCAGGTGAGCACCCATCAGTTCGTCCCCTCCAGGAGTGCGATCGCCTCGGCCGGGGTGGCGGCGAAGTGCACCAGCTCGGCCAGCGGCCGGGGCAGGAAGCCCTCGGCGTCCATCCGCTCCAGCTGCAGCCGCAGCCCGGTGTAGAAGCCCTCGGTGTCCAGCACCACGACCGGCTTGTCGTGCCGGGCGTGCTTCTTGAGCTCCAGCACCTCGGTGATCTCGTCGAGCGTGCCGAGCCCGCCGACCAGCACCGCCAGCGCGTCGGCCCGCTCCAGCAGGTGCGCCTTGCGGGTGGCCAGGTCGGGAGTGGTGACCATCTCGTCGGCGCCCTCGTAGGCCTTGTGCGCGAGGAAGTCCACCGAGATGCCGACCAGCCGGCCGCCGGCCCCCCGGACCTCGTCGGCCAGCAGGCCCATCAGGCCGGCGTGCGAACCGCCCCAGACCAGGGTGTGGCCGCGCTCGCCGAGCAGGCGGGCGAACTCGGCGGCGGGGACGGTGTACTTCTCGTCGAGCGAGTAAGCGGAGCAGAAGACGGTGATGTTCATAGTGCCCCCAGGTCTATCAGGTCATCCGCCCGCCGCCGAAGGCGATTACGCCGTGACCGGGCGCCGCTCGGTGCTGGCGATGGTGGCCGAGCCGACGACCCGGGTGCCGTCGTAGAGCACCACGGCCTGGCCGGGCGCGATGCCGCGGGCCGGGGCGGCGAGGGCGACGTGCAGCTGACCGTCGGTCAGTTCCGCGGTGACGGGGACCTCTTCGCCGTGCGCGCGCAGCTGGGCGGTGTACGCGCCCGGACCGGCCGGGGGCTCGCCGCACCAGCGCGGGCGGATCGCGGTCAGACCGAGGACGTCCAGACCCTCGGCCGGGCCGACCGTCACGGTGTTGTTCACCGGCGAGATGTCCAGCACGTAGCGGGGCTTGCCGTCGGCGGCCGGGCGGCCGATCCGCAGGCCCTTGCGCTGGCCGATGGTGAAGCCGTAGGCGCCGTCGTGCTCGCCGAGCTTGGTGCCGTCGGTGTCCAGGATGTCGCCGGTGGCGGTGCCGAGGTGCTTGGCCAGGAAGCCCTGGGTGTCGCCGTCGGCGATGAAGCAGATGTCGTGGCTGTCCGGCTTCTTGGCGACGGCCAGGCCGCGGCGCTCGGCCTCCTCGCGGATGACGTCCTTGGTGGTGTCGCCGAGCGGGAAGAGCGAGTGCGCGAGCTGCTCGGCGTCGAGCACGCCGAGCACGTAGGACTGGTCCTTGGCGGCGTCCACCGCGCGGTGCAACTCCCGCTCACCGGTGGGGAGGTCGACGATCCTCGCGTAGTGACCGGTGCAGACCGCGTCGAAGCCGAGGGCGATCGCCTTGTCCAGCAGCGCGGCGAACTTGATCTTCTCGTTGCAGCGCAGGCAGGGGTTCGGGGTGCGGCCGGCCGCGTACTCGGCGACGAAGTCGTCGATCACGTCCTCGCGGAAGCGCTCGGCCAGGTCCCAGACGTAGAACGGGATGCCGATCACGTCGGCGGCGCGGCGGGCGTCGCGGGAGTCCTCGATGGTGCAGCAGCCGCGGGCGCCGGTCCGGAAAGACTGCGGGTTCGAGGACAGCGCCAGGTGCACGCCCGTCACCTCGTGGCCGGCCTCCGCCGCCCGGGCGGCCGCGACGGCCGAGTCGACGCCGCCGGACATCGCGGCGAGCACGCGCAGCCGGCCGCTGCCGGGCGAGGACGGGGCACCAGGGAAGTCAGTCATGATGCCCACCAGCGTACGCGAGGCCCCGTAGGGGCCTTCAGGGGCGCGAGGAACTGCGCAAGGCGGAAGGCAGCCCGGCGTGAGGTCGGGGCACGTCAGCCAGTTGCACGTGAGGCCGAGGTGCGGGGGAACGGCAGCACGTGCAACTGGCTCGCCTGCCCCGATCTGGCCCTAGCTCGCCTTCCGCACTCGCGCAGTTCCTCGCGCCCCTGGGTCGCTGCCCTGCCGGACCACCCTCGCGAAGCACTCCTATCGCCGGGCGGCCGCCGCCAGGCCGGCGCTGCGGGAGCGGTGGACGGCCGGGGCGATGGCCGCGGCCAGGGCGGCGACGTCGGCGGGGGTGGAGGTGTGGCCGAGGGAGAAGCGGAGGGAGGCGCGGGCCAGCAACGGGTCGGCGCCCAGGGCGAGGAGGACGTGGCTGGGCTGGGGGACGCCGGCGGAGCAGGCGGAGCCGGTGGAGCACTCGATGCCCTGGGCGTCGAGCAGCATCAGCAGGGCGTCGCCCTCGCAGCCCGGGAAGGAGAAGTGCGCGTTGGCGGGCAGCCGCCCCTCCCCCGCCGGAGCGCCGTTGAGGACGGCGTCCGGGACCTCGGCCAGCACGGCCGCGACCAGCGAGTCCCGCAGGGCGCCGACCTCGGCCGCGTACGCGGCCCGCCGCTCGACGGCCAGCCCGGCCGCCGCCGCGAAGCCCGCCGCCGCCGGGACGTCGAGCGTGCCGGAGCGGACGTCCCGCTCCTGCCCGCCGCCGTGCAGCAGCGGGACCGGCCCGACGCCCCGCCCGAGCAGCAGCGCGCCGACCCCGTACGGGCCGCCGATCTTGTGCCCGGTGACGGTGAGCGCGTCCAGGCCGGACTCGGCGAAGGAGACCGGCACCTGGCCGAGCGCCTGCACCGCGTCCGCGTGCATGGGGATGCCGAACTCCCGCGCCACGTCGACCAGTTCGCGGATCGGCTGGATGGTGCCGACCTCGTTGTTGGCCCACATCACGGTGATCAGGGCCACCGAGGCGGGGTCGCGCTCGACGGCCTCCCGCAGCGCGGCGGGGTGCACCCGGCCGTACGCGTCCACCGGCAGGTACTCGACCTCGGCACCCTCGTGCTCGGAGAGCCAGTGCACCGCGTCCAGCACCGCGTGGTGCTCGACCGGGCTGCACAGCACCCGGCGGCGGGCCGGGTCGGCGTCCCGGCGGGCCCAGTAGAGGCCCTTGACCGCGAGGTTGTCGGACTCGGTGCCGCCGGCGGTCAGCACGATCTCGCTGGGGCGGGCGCCGAGGGAGGCGGCCAGCGATTCACGGGACTCCTCCACCACCCGGCGGGCCCGGCGTCCGGCCGCGTGCAGCGAGGAGGCATTGCCGACCACCCCGAGGTGCGCGCTCATGGCGGCGATCGCCTCGGGCAGCATCGGAGTGGTGGCCGCGTGATCCAGGTATGGCATAGCGGCACAAGTGTAGGGGCCGGGCGGGCGCCGCCTCGCCGATCGGCGCCCCAGTATCACGATTTGGCCATTGCACACCGTGCAACGCGCCGTTAGCCTCCTGCCGCATCCGGGCACTGCCAGCCCGCTCAGGGAGGGGGCCGCCATGTCACAGACGGTGGACCGGGCACTGACCATCCTGGCCTCGCTCGGCCAGGGTCCGGCCTCGCTGGAGCAGGCCGCATCCCGGATCGGGGTGCACAAGTCGACCGCGCTGCGGCTGCTGCGCACCCTCCAGGAGCACGGCTTCGTGCACCGCCAGTCCGACCAGCGCTACCGGCTCGGCGGGCGGCTGTTCTCGCTGGCCCAGCAGGCCCTGGACGGGATCGACGTCCGCCAGGTGGCGGCGCCGTACCTGGCGGCGCTGAACGAGCGCTACGGGCACGCCGTGCAGCTGGCCGTGCTGGACGAGGGCGAGGTGCTCTACCTGGACAAGGTGGAGAGCCGCCACACGGACCGGCCCGGCTCCTGGGCCGACCCCTCGGTGCGGATCGGCCGCCGGGTGCCGGCGGTGACCACCGCCGTGGGCAAGGTGCTGCTCGCCGATCTGCCGGAGGATCAGCTGACGGCGTTCCTGGAGGGGCAGGACTTCACCGCCAGGACCAGCCGTTCGGTGCGCGGCCCCGAGGAGCTGCGCAGCGAGCTGGCCTCGGTGCGCCGCCTGGGCTGGGCGGTGGACGAGGCCGAGTACCGGGAGACGGTGAACTGCATCGCCGCCCCGGTGGTCGGCATCGAGGGCACCGCGATCGCCGCGTTCTCGATCTCCGCGGCGGCGGGTACCACCCCGATCGCCGAGCTCTCCAAGCTGGTGCCGGAGCTGCTCTGCACCGCCGAGGCGATCTCGCTGGCCTACGGCGGCTCCCCTACTCCTCGCTGGTGCGAGAACCGTTGCGGTGCCAAGCACGTGGTGCCCGCCAGCCGTACTTGAGCGCCAGCATCCGCAGCACGAAGGCGGTCAGCGCGGCGGCGGTGCCGGTCGCCGTGGTGAGCGCGCCGGTGGCGGTCAGCACCGCGACCATGGCCGCGCCGACCAGGGCGGGCACCGCGTAGATCTCGCGGTCCCAGCGCAGCAGCGAGGGCGTCTCGTGCGCCAGCACGTCGCGGATCACCCCGCCGCCGGCGGCGGTCAGCATGCCGAGGGCGACCGAGGAGACCGAGCCGAGGCCGTAGTCGTGCGCCTTGGCCGTGCCGGTCACGCAGAACAGGCCGAGACCGAGCGCGTCCAGGGTCTGCACGCTGCGGTTGATCCGCTCCACCTCGGGGTGCAGGAAGAAGACCACCACACCGGCCAGCAGCGGCGTGACGAAGTACCCGAGGTTGGTGAAGGCGACCACCGGGGTGGCCCCGATCACCAGGTCGCGCATCACGCCGCCGCCCAGCGCGGTGGCCTCGGCCAGCACGCAGATGCCGAAGATGTCCATGTTCTTGCGGACGGCCAGCAGGCCCCCGGACAGGGCGAAGACGAAGATGCCGATCAGGTCCAGGGTCTGCTGGACGTCGGGCGGGAAGAGCTGCGAAGTCACCGTCAATTCTTACCGCGCCGTCACCCGAACGGGGACGAGCCGCCCCGCAGGTCAGTCCGCCGCCACCCGGCCGACGGCCAGCAGGGCGGCCACCGGGAGCTCCACGGTGTCGTCTCCGGCCGCGTACCGGGCGGCCAGGCGCAGGTACGCCCGCTCGATCCGGGCGGCCGTCTCGGGGGGCTGACCCTCGATCAGGGAGGAGGTGAGCACGGTGCCCTCCAGCACGTCCTTCCACCACTGCCCCGGGTCGACCCGGTGGGTCCAGCCGACCCGGTGCACCGCCACCTCGGTCAGCCCGGCCGAGCGGAGCAGCTCCGCGAAGGCCTCCGGGGCCGCGTACGGGGCGAACGGGGCGTCACCCGGCAGACCGGCCGGCCGGGTGGCCCCGGCCTCGGCGAAGGCGTCGAAGAACAGTCCCTGGGCCCGGTTGGCCGCCAGGGAGTCCCAGCAGGACAGCGCGATCCGCCCGCCGGGGGCCACCACCCGGGCCAGGTCGCGGACGGCCGCCACCGGGTCGGGCACGTGGTTGATCACGAAGGCGCCGACGGCGGCCTCGAACTCCCGGTCCGCGAACGGCAGTCCGGGCAGCGACGCGGTGACCGCCCGGGGCAGCACCCGGGCCGCCTCGGCCACCATCTCCTCGACCGCGTCGGTGGCCGTCACCTCGGCCCCGAGGGCCGCTGCGGCCAGGCCCAGCCGGCCGGTGCCGCAGCCCACCTCGAGCACCCTCGTGCCCGCGCCGACGGCGGCCTCGGCGAGCAGGCGGGCGTGCAGTCCCGCCGTCATCGCACCGAAGCCGCCGTCGTAGGTACCACTGCGCCGCGCCCAGCCGCCGCGCTCGAACTCCTGGAAATCCACCACGTGTTGAACAGCCCATCTGTGACCGGAGTGACCCGGTCGTGCCGACGGGCAGTCTAGGCGGAAACGATCAGGAGTTCTCGGGGAAGTGGCAGGCCACCTGGTGCCCGGCCTTGGGCGCGACCAGGCGCGGCTCCTCGGTGGCGCAGACGTCCTGGGCCTTCCAGCACCGGGTGCGGAAGCGGCAGCCGCTCGGCGGGTTGATCGGTGACGGGACGTCACCCGTCAGCCGGATCCGCTCGCGCTGCTCCTTGCGCCGCGGGTCCGGCACCGGGACCGCCGACATCAGCGCGTTGGTGTACGGGTGCATCGGCGCCGAGTAGAGCGAGTCCCGGTCGGCGATCTCCACCACCTTGCCGAGGTACATCACCGCGACCCGGTCGGAGACGTGCCGGACCACCGAGAGGTCGTGCGCGATGATCAGGTAGGTCAGGCCGAGCTCGTTCTGGAGGTCGTCGAGCAGGTTGACCACCTGGGCCTGGATGGAGACGTCCAGGGCCGAGACCGGCTCGTCCGCCACGATCATCTTCGGCTTCAGGGCCAGCGCGCGGGCGATGCCGATGCGCTGGCGCTGACCGCCGGAGAACTCGTGCGGGTAGCGGTTGTAGTGCTCCGGGCTGAGGCCGCAGAGCTCCAGCAGGTCCTGCACCGCGCGCTTGACGCCGTGCTCGGTGGAGACCTTCTGGAGCCGGAACGGCGCTCCGACGATGGTGCCCACGGTGTGCCGGGGGTTGAGCGAGGAGTACGGGTCCTGGAAGATCATCTGGATGTCGCGGCGGAGCGGACGCATCGCCGAGACGCCCAGGTGCGTGATGTCCCGGCCCTCGAACTCGACCTTGCCGCCGGTCGGTTCGTCCAGCCGGGTGACCAGGCGGCCCATGGTGGACTTGCCGCAGCCGGACTCGCCGACCACGCCGAGGGTCTCCCCGGCGCGGACCTCGAAGTCGATCCCGTCCACCGCGCGGACGGCGCCGACCTGACGGCGCAGCAGACCCTTGGTGATCGGGAAGTGCCTGGTCAGACCGGTCACCCGGAGCAGCGGCTCACGGTCGGAGGCCGGCGCGGGAGCGGGCACGGTCGCCGCCGTCGTCGATGAGTCCGTCATGGGGTCTTCTCCTGAGGGGTGGTACGGACGACGCTCACAGCCGGGGCGCGATCTCTTCGGTGAAGATGCGGTGCCGCTCGGCGATCGGCAGGTGGCACGCGGCGAGGTGGCCGGGCGCGGCCTCGGCCAGCTTCGGCAGCTCGGAGGTCGAACGGCCGGCGGTGCGGTCCGCGTACGGGCAGCGCGGGTGGAAGGCGCAGCCGGAGGGCACGTTGATCAGGCTGGGCGGGGTGCCCTTGACCGGCACCAGGCGGTCCTGGAGCGGTCGGTCCAGCCGCGGCATCGAGCCCAGCAGGCCCCAGGTGTACGGGTGTTCGGGGGACTCGAAGAGCGTCCCGGCCGGCCCGCGCTCCACGCACTTGCCGCCGTACATCACCAGGATGTCGTCGGCCAGCTCGGCCACCACGCCCAGGTCGTGGGTGATGATGATGACCGCGGAGCCGAACTCCTTCTGCAGGTCCCGGATCAGGTCCAGGATCTGCGCCTGGACGGTGACGTCCAGGGCGGTGGTGGGCTCGTCGGCGATCAGCAGCGAGGGGTCGTTGACCAGCGCCATGGCGATCATCGCGCGCTGGCGCATGCCGCCGGAGAACTCGTGCGGGTAGGAGTCCACCCGCTTGTCCGGCTGCGGGATGCCGACCCGGTCGAGCATCTCGATCGCCCGGGTGCGGGCCAGCTTCTTGGAGGTGCCGGGGTGGTGGGCGCGGTAGCCCTCGACGATCTGGGCGCCGACCGTGTAGTACGGGTGCATCGCGGTCAGCGGGTCCTGGAAGATCATCGCCATCTTCTGGCCGCGCAGCTCGCGCACCCGGTCCGGGCCGGCCGCGATCAGGTCCTCGCCGTCCAGCCAGACCTGGCCGGTGATCCTCGGTGCGCCGCGCTTGCCCATCCGGTGCAGGCCCATGATGGAGAGCGAGGTGACGGACTTCCCGGAGCCGGACTCGCCGACGATGCCGAGGGTCTTGCCCTTCTCCAGCGAGAAGGTGAGCCCGTCCACCGACTTGACCAGGCCGTCGTCGGTGGGGAAGTGCACCCGGAGGTCCTTGACCTCCAGGTAGGCCGAACCGGGCTTCGCCGAGGCGGACTTGTCGATCTGGATCTCGGTCATGCGAGCCTCACCCGGGGGTCGACAGCGGCGTACAGGATGTCAACCAGCAGGTTGGCCAGGATGATGAAGAAGCCGGCGAAGAGCGTCACGCCCATGATCACCGGCAGGTCACTGGCGGCGATCGAGGAGACCGCCTCGTAGCCCAGGCCGCGGAAGTTGAAGGTGGACTCGGTGAGCACCGCGCCGCCGATCAGGCCGCCGAGGTCCATGCCGAAGACGGTCAGGATCGGGGTCAGGGTGGAGCGCATCGCGTGCTTGCGGATCACCGTGCCCTCGCCGAGGCCCTTGGCCCGGGCGGTGCGGACGTAGTCCTCGCCCAGCACCTCCAGCAGCGTGGCCCGGGTGAGCCGGGCGTAGTTGGCCGCGTAGAGGAAGGCCAGGGTGACCCAGGGGAGCACCAGGTTCTGGAACCAGGCGATCGGGTCGTCGGCGAACGGCACGTAGTCGTTCGGGAAGACGCCCAGCTGGTAGACGAAGACCGCGCTGGCCAGCATGCCGGTGAAGTAGATCGGCAGGGAGACGCCGGCCAGGGCCGTGGTCATGGTGAAGCGGTCGAGCAGCGAGCCGCGCTTGAGCGCGGAGATCATGCCGGTCATGGTGCCGAACACGACCCAGATGATCGAGGCGCCGAGGGCCAGCGAGGCGGTGACGCCCAGCCGGTCGAGCAGCACCGGGAAGACCTCGCGCTCGGTCTTGAACGAGTAGCCGAAGCAGGGCGCGGAGCAGTGGGTGACGTCCACGCCGGTGCTGTAGTCGCGTCCGAGGACCAGGCCCTTGAGGAAGAGCCAGAACTGCTCGATGACGGACTTGTCGAGGCCCATCTTGTGACGGATGCCCTCGATCGCCGCGGGGTCGGCGATCTTGCCGACGTAGAGCAGCGCCGGGTCGCTCCCGGTCAGTTTCGGCACCATGAAGAAGATGCCGAAGGTGACGGCCGCAACCACCACCAGCATGGCGACGACATTGACGAGCCGTCGGATGATGTACACGAGCACTGCGGTCGACGCCGCCCCCGGGCCGGGCGCCCTCGTGGGGCGCCCGGCCCGGGCGGCGTCTTCACCTGCCCTTCGGACTAGCTGTGCGAACTACGGGACTGGGCAGGTCACTTGCCGTCGTTGGTACCGAGGGCCTGGAAGTCGACCATGCCGAACGCGTCGTTGATGAACACGTTGGTCAGGCGCGGGTTGCGGTAGTTGAGCGCGCGGTCCGCGACCACCGGCAGGTAGACGGCCATGTCGGTCACCTTGTGGTTGATCTGCTTGTAGATCTCGGCGGCCTTGGCGGGGTCGGCCTCGGCGGCGGCCTTGTCGAACAGGGCGTTGACCTCAGGGTCGTTGGTCTCGGGGTAGTTGCTGTTGCCGTTGGCGGTGATGAAGCGACCGTCCATCAGCGGCTGCATGTAGCCGTCGCCCTTCGGGTAGTCGGCACCCCAACCCGCCACGATCAGACCGTAGTTCTTGTTCTTCACGACCTCCGGCGAACCGGCCACCGAGGCCAGCAGCTTGCCGTCGTACTGGTCGATGGTGATGTCGACGTTGATCGCCTTCAGCGCGGTCTGCAGGGCGACGGCGGACTTGACCTCCTTGTCCTTGTTGCCGCGGACCGCGATGGTGGCCTTGAAGCCGTCCGGCTTGCCACAGGCCGCCAGCTCCTCCTTGGCCTTCGCCACGTCGGGCTTGCCGTCGACCAGGGTGAAGGGGTCGTAGTTGTCCGAGCCGAGGATGTTCGGGGGCAGCATCGAGCCGTACGGCGAGCCGGCCACCGAACCGCCGCGGGCGGTCTGCAGGGCGGTGGTGTCGGCCGCGAACATGACCGCCTTGCGGCAGTGCTCGTTGTCGAACGGGGCGATCTTCGGGACCATCGCGATGTAGCGGATGAACCCGTTGAACGGGTCGTCGGTGTTGGCCTTGAGCTTGTCGTTGGTCAGCACCTGGGCCTGAGCGGCCTGGGAGAGGCCGGTCTGCGCGAAGTCGAGGTCGATCGAGCCGTCGAGCAGGCGCTTGTCCATGTCGTCGGCGTTGGTGGTGATGGTCAGCTTCACCACGTCCGGCAGCGCCTTGCGGAACGGGTCGGTGGTCGGGTCCCAGTTCTCGTTGCGGACGAACTCGACGGACTTGCCGGGCTCGATCGACTTGAACTTGTACGGGCCGGAGGAGACCGGCTTCTCGCCGTACTTGGAGCCGGTGTCCGCCTTCGCCGGGACGGGCGAGGCGGTGCCCATCGCGAGCAGGTACGGGAAGGCCGAGTCGGACTTCGCCAGCTTGAAGACGATCGTGGCGTCGTCCGGGGTCTCGACGGACTTCAGGCCCATCTTGTCCGGGGTGGTGTCCGTGTACGGGCCCTTGTAACCCTGGCCCTGGTCGAGGCTGTTGACCAGGTAGGTCGGGCCGCCGGAGATGACGTCCTGGGCGAAGACGCGCTCGATGCCGTACTTGATGTCCTTCGAGGTGATGGCCGAGCCGTCCTCGAACTTGATGCCCTTCTTGAGCTTGAAGGTGTAGGTCTTGCCGTCGGCGGAGATCTCCGGCTTGGCGGCGGCGAGGTCCGGCACCAGCTCCAGACCGCCCTTGCCCGGCTTCGAGTCGAAGGCCAGCAGGGTACGGGCGTAGAAGCGCTGCATGTTCCAGATCGACGCGTAGTACGCGCGGCCCGGGTCCCAGGAGTCGGCGTCGGTGGTGCTCCAGAGGTTGAGCGTGCCGCCCTTCTTGTCGGACGGGTTGAGCACCTTGTCGACGGCCGCGTTGAAGCCGCCGGCCGACGCCGACTTGGAGGCGCCGTCGCCGGTGCCGCCCTTCTTGTCCGCGCTGCCACCGCAAGCGGTGAGGGTGACGGCCAGCGTGGCCACCAGGGCGGCGGCGGCGAGCGTCCGGTTTCGCGTCATGGGTACTTTCCTCCTGATGGTCGTACTGGGGTGGAACAGTCTCGAAAGGTCCTGTTTCGGCAGGCAGTTGGCGTGGGAGCCTGCCCGGGCCGGCTGACCGGCGGTCAGTTGCCCTTGGGGTCGAGCGCGTCGCGCAGCCCGTCGCCGAACAGGTTGAAGGCCAGCACCGTGATGAAGATGGCCAGGCCCGGCACCACCATGTAGGTGGGGTCGACCTGGTAGATCCGGGTGGCCTCGGAGAGCATCTGGCCCCAGGACGGGGTCGGGGGCTTCACGCCCGCGCCGAGGAAGCTGAGGGCGGCCTCGCTCAGGATGTTGGTCGGGATGATCAGGGTCGCGTAGACCAGGATCGGGGCGACCAGGTTGGGGAGCAGCTCGCGCAGCAGGATGTGCGGCCAGCCGGCGCCCAGGCTGCGGGCGGCGTCGACGAACTCGCGCTCGCGCAGCGACAGGGCCTGACCTCGGACGATGCGCCCGATGTAGGGCCAGCCGAAGAAGCCGATCACCAGCACCAGGATCGCCATCCGGACGGCGCTGCCCTCCAGGCCCAGAACGGAGTTGGGCATCACCGAGACCAGCGCGATGGAGAACAGCAGCTGCGGGAAGGCCAGCAGGACGTCCATCACCCGGCTGATCACCGCGTCGACCCAGCCGCCGAAGTAGCCGGCCGCGATGCCCGCCAGCACGCCGATGACCACCGACACGCCGGCCGCCAGGAAGGCGACGGTGAGCGAGATCCGGGCGCCGTAGACGATCCGGCTGAACACGTCGCGGCCGAAGGTCGGGTCGACGCCGAGCAGGAAGTCGCTGCTGATGCCGCCGAACGCCCCCTTGGGGAGGCCGAGATCGGGGTTGATCTGATCCGGGTGCGGTTCGTCCACGGGGTGCCCGAACAGCGAGGTGAGCACCGGCGCGAAGACCGCGGCCAGGATCAGCAGCAGCACCACGACGCCGCCGGCCAGCGCGACCTTGTCGCGCTTGAGGCGGTCCCAGGCGATCCGGCCGGGTGACCGGCCCTCGATCCGCTTGGCCGGGGCCGCGGGGGCCTCCGGAGCGTCGGTGCTCTTGGTGGAAGTGCTCATGTGTCTTTCGTTTCCCCTCGCCGACGGTGGCCGGCCACGGTGCCGTACGTACGCCGAGCACCGGGCCCGGGTAGGGCCCGGACATGGGTACGGTCCGGAATCGCGATTGCGAAAGGTGCTGAGAAGCAAGGGAGTTGCCGGGCAGCTCAGGTAAGCCCCGCACTGCACTGCGCAGACTCTCTGGCATCGGGGAGGCCTTACGCCAGACCTGACAACCGAAGGATGCCCAACTGTGATCTGTCCGCATGCACGGCCGTGTCCTGGCGAATAAGGCTCTTCACACAGGTGTTACTCGACTGTCAAGATGCGTGCGAAGGACTGCTCGTACACTTCGTCAACTGCCCCTGCGGGAACGGGGAAAAGCCCTGCTCAGCGCCAGGGCTGGTGCGGCCAGTAGCCCTGGGGCGGGTGGTTCGCCGACTCCCGGTCGAAGAACGGACGGGCGAAGGCGCGCAGCCACATCGCCACCGGGTCCAGCTCGTCGGCCAGCAGCACGGTGGAGACCGCGAGCCCGGCCGGGGCGTGCGCCACCGCACGCTGCACCAGCGCCCGGGCCGCCTCCACGGACGGCGGCGAGGTGTCGTAGAGGTCCAGGCCGACGGCCAGGTAGGCCTCGCCCACGGCCGGGCGCACCCAGGCCTGCCGCAGCGCCCGCAGCGGGCGCACCGCCGCCGCCTCGCGCTGCAGCTGGGCGTAGAACTGCGGGGCCTGCACGGCCGGTTCGGCCAGCTGGAGCGGACCAGCCGGCAGCCGGTCCAGCCCGCCGGCGATCCGGCGCAGGTCGGCCCAGGGCACCCCGACCCCGCCACCGGGCACGTGCGGATTGAGCCACAGGCCCCAGCGGGTGCGGTACAGCGCGTGGGCGATCTCCATCCCGGAGATCACCTCGTGGCTCCTGGTCCAGCCGCAGAGCGCCAGCTGCTCGGGGGAGGTGACGGCGGGGGCGTAGCCGTGCCCGCCGATCTCCATGTTCCCGTACTGGGCGTCCGGGCTGCCCGGCTGCCCGTGCCAGAGCAGCATCCAGACCCGGCCGGCCGCCAGTGCCCCCAGCAGCCGCTCGTAGGCGTCGTAGCGCTCCGGCGCGACCTCGCCGAGGGCGCGCTCGATCGCGCCGTCTGCCGCCGCTCCCGCGCTCATGCCGTGCTCCGCCCGCCGTCCGTCCCGCCTTCGGCCAGCGTGGCCGTCCGTGGTTGTCGGGGGAAGCCTATTGGCCGAGCCCGACAGCCGTCATACCGCCGCCCCGTACCGGCGCGTAACGGTTCGGTGGTCAGTTCGGGTCCTCCACCGGTCCTCCACCGGTCTCAGACCGGGACGGCGCCGGACCTGACGTAGAACGGACGGACCCGGGTGAGCATCCACTCCACCACCGGGTCGGCGACCAGGTCGAGCAGCACCAGGTGGACGCCCCACGGCGGCGGCATGGTTCCGAGCGCCCGGCCCAGCGCCTCGTTGACCTGCGCCGGATCGGCCGGCCAGGCCGGGTCCAGCTGCACCCCGACGAACAGCACCGGGGCGTCCAGCTCGACCCCGGCCAGTGCCCGACGGGCCGTCAGGACTCCTGGCAGCTCGGCCAGTTCGGTGATGGCCGCACCGAGGAAGGCGTACGGCTCCTCGGCCGGCTCGGGCTCGCGCAGCGCCACCCGGGCGCCGCCCTCCGGCTGCTGTTCCCAGCGCTCCGCGAGCGGCCCGCGGCGCAGCTCGCCGACCCCCTCCGGCGGCACCGGGATGCCCACCGGCGCCTCCGGGTTGACCGCGATCCCGACCCCGATCGGCAGCCCGCGGGCGAACTCCCAGGCCGGGGCCACCGCGAACGGCACGCCCGGCGCGATCTGGAGGAAGAGCTCCTGCGAGGAGAACACCGGCACGTACGGGGATCCGGCCAGCTCGATCGTCGGCAGGTCCAGCCCCTCCCCCTGCGGGTCGGCCCCGGCCGGCAGCGGGATCCAGACCTGACTGCGCGCCAGCACCTCGATCACCCGCGGCGTGGCCCCCGGGTCGCCCAGCGCCGCGGTCAGCACCTGCTCCAGCTCGTTGACCGGCCAACTCCCCCCGGCCGGCGCGCTGCCGGGCTCCGCCCACCCCTGCACTCCGGTCTCGCCCGGCTGGTTCATCGGTCGCGCCCCTCTGTAGCTGTGCGGCCTCAGCCTAGGGCTTCCGGGCGGGGCGGGTGACGAGGTCGGGGGCAGACCTGACCCAGCGGGCGGGCCCCTCTCCCGTCCCGGTCCGGTCTCGTGCCATGATGACCCCGCTCGACAACTTCACACTGGCCGCTCGAACCCGCGCGGGAGAGTCCGGAGTGCGCCCCGTGCGCAGGGCCGGCGCCGAAGGAGCAAGTCCTCCCCGGAATCTCTCAGGCACCCCTACCGCACGGGCGAGGCAGATCTGGAAAGTGGACACGGCCGCGCCGTGCGCCCACCCACGGTGCAAGCCGCCATCCTTGGATGGGCGGTGAAGCTCTCAGGTTGTGACGACAGACGGGGAGACTCCACCCCCGCATGCCCGTTTCCGGCCAAGGAGTCCCGTCGCCATGTCCCCTCGCCTGACCGCGCTCGACGCACTGCACCGCTCGCTCGGTGCCACCATGACCGACTTCGCCGGCTGGGACATGCCGCTGCGCTACGGCAGCGAGCGCGAGGAGCACCTCGCGGTCCGCACCAAGGCCGGCCTGTTCGACCTCTCGCACATGGGCGAGATCACCGTGACCGGCCCGCAGGCCGGCGAGCTGCTCGACTTCGCCCTGGTCGGCCACATCTCCGCACTCGGCGTGCTGCGCGCCCGCTACACCATGATCTGCCGCGAGGACGGCGGCATCCTGGACGACCTGATCGTCTACCGCACCGGCGACGCCGAGTACATGGTGGTGGCCAACGCCTCCAACGCCCAGGTGGTGCTGGACGCGCTGACCGAGCGCGCGGCCGGCTTCGACGCCGTGGTCCGCGACGACCGGGACGCCTACGCCCTGCTCGCGGTCCAGGGCCCGGAGGCCAACGGCATCCTCGGCTCCGTCACCGACGCCGACCTGCCGGGCCTCAAGTACTACGCCCTGCTGCCCGCCACCGTGGCCGGCAAGGACGTCTGGCTGGCCCGCACCGGCTACACCGGCGAGGACGGCTTCGAGGTCTTCTGCGCCCCCGCCGACGCCGAGCACCTGTGGAACGCGCTGACCGAGGCCGGCGCCGACGCCGGCCTGGTCCCCTGCGGCCTGTCCTGTCGCGACACGCTGCGCCTGGAGGCCGGCATGCCGCTGTACGGCCACGAGCTCTCCACCGAGCTGACCCCCTTCGACGCCGGCCTCGGCCGCGTGGTCAAGTTCGAGAAGGAGGGCGACTTCGTCGGCCGCAAGGCCCTGGAGGCCGCCGCCGCGCAGGCCGAGTCCAACCCGCCGCGCAAGCTGGTCGGCCTGGTCTCCGACGGCAAGCGGGTCCCGCGGGCCGAGTACGCCGTCGTCAGCCCGGACGGCACCCCGATCGGGCGGATCACCTCCGGCGCCCCCTCCCCCACTCTGGGCAAGCCGATCGCCATCGCCTACGTGGACGCGGCGCACGCCGCCCCCGGCAGCGCGGTCGCGGTCGACGTGCGCGGCAAGCACGAGCCGGTCGAGGTCGTGGCGCTGCCGTTCTACAAGCGCGCCCGCTGACCCCTCGTCACCTTTCGAAACCCCCGGTCCGCTCAGCGGACGGCTTCGCCCTACCCTCTTGCGATCCTGGAGAATGACGTCATGAGCAACCCCACGAACCTGCAGTACACCGAGGAGCACGAGTGGCTGACCACCGCCGAGAGCGGTGCGGTCGCGACGGTCGGCATCACCAAGCACGCCGCCGACGCCCTGGGTGACATCGTCTACGTCCAGCTGCCCGAGGTCGGCGACGAGATCACCGCCGGTGAGTCCTGTGGCGAGCTCGAGTCCACCAAGTCGGTCAGCGACCTGTTCTCGCCCGTCACCGGCACGGTGACCGAGATCAACCAGGCCGTCATCGACGACCCGGCCTCGGTCAACAGCGACCCGTTCGGCGACGCCTGGCTGTTCAAGGTCGAGATCGCCGAGACCGGCAAGCTGCTGACCGCTGCGGAGTACGACGCCTTCATCGGCGCCTGACCCACTGGTAGACGGGTGGCGGCCGCAGCGCGGCGGCCGCCACCCTCCCGGTCCACTGCCCGCACCGCCTTACGGGAAGACCCAACATGACTGTCCTGAACCAGTCCCTGCACGCGCTCGACCCCGAGATCGCCGCCGCGGTCGACGCCGAGCTGCACCGCCAGCAGACCACCCTCGAGATGATCGCCTCCGAGAACTTCGCGCCCGCCGCGGTGATGGAGGCCCAGGGCTCGGTCCTGACCAACAAGTACGCCGAGGGCTACCCCGGCCGCCGCTACTACGGCGGCTGCGAGCACGTCGACGTGGCCGAGCAGATCGCGATCGACCGGGTCAAGGCGCTGTTCGGGGCGGAGTACGCCAACGTCCAGCCGCACTCGGGCGCCTCCGCCAACCAGGCCGCGCTCTTCGCCATCGCCCAGCCCGGCGACACCATCCTGGGCCTGGACCTGGCGCACGGCGGTCACCTGACCCACGGCATGCGGCTGAACTTCTCCGGCAAGCAGTTCAACGTGGTCGCGTACCACGTGGACGAGGCCGGGCTGGTCGACATGGCCGAGGTCGAGCGCCTCGCCAAGGAGCACCGCCCCAAGGTCATCATCGCGGGCTGGTCCGCCTACCCGCGCCAGCTGGACTTCGCCGAGTTCCGCCGGATCGCCGACGAGGTCGAGGCCTACCTGTGGGTCGACATGGCCCACTTCGCCGGCCTGGTCGCCGCCGGTCTGCACCCGAACCCGGTCGAGTACGCGGACGTGGTCACCTCCACCACCCACAAGACCCTGGGCGGCCCGCGCGGCGGCATCATCCTGGCCAAGCAGGAGTTCGCCAAGAAGCTCAACTCCTCGGTCTTCCCCGGCTTCCAGGGCGGCCCGCTGGAGCACGTGATCGCGGCCAAGGCGGTCTCCTTCAAGGTCGCCGCCTCGGACGACTTCAAGGACCGTCAGCAGCGCACCCTGGAGGGCGCGAAGGCGCTCGCCGCCCGCCTGCTGCAGGACGACGCCAAGGCGGCCGGGGTCTCCGTGCTCTCCGGCGGCACCGACGTCCACCTGGTCCTGGTCGACCTGCGCAACAGCGAGCTCGACGGCCAGCAGGCCGAGGACCGCCTGCACGAGGTCGGCATCACGGTGAACCGCAACGCCGTCCCGAACGACCCGCGCCCGCCGATGGTCACCTCCGGCCTGCGGATCGGCACCCCGGCCCTGGCCACCCGCGGCTTCCAGGCCGAGGACTTCCGCGAGGTCGCGGACGTCATCGCCGAGACCCTGCTGCCCTCCTTCGACGAGGCCAAGGCCGAGTCGCTGAAGGCCCGGGTCACCGCGCTGGCCGCGAAGTACCCGCTCTACCCGGAGCTGTAGTCCCCCGGTGGCCTGACGGTCACCCGTCTTTTCCGGGGCACCGCGCACACTGGAAACGTGGCGCGCGGTGCCCCGTGCCATGCCTGCCCGTTCCACCCACGAGACCAGACAAGGACGTCACCTCCGTGGCCATCAGCGTCTTCGACCTCTTCTCCATCGGTATCGGCCCCTCCAGCTCGCACACCGTAGGACCGATGCGCGCGGCCCGGATGTTCGCCCGCCGCCTCAAGTCCGAGAGCCTGCTCGCGCAGACCGTCTCCGTCCGGGCCGAGCTGTTCGGCTCGCTCGGCGCCACCGGCCACGGCCACGGCACCCCCAAGGCCGTCCTGCTCGGCCTGGAGGGCAACTCCCCGCGCACCGTCGACGTGGACCAGGCCGACCTGGACGTGGACCGGATCAAGGCCGAGAAGCGCCTTCACCTGCTCGGCGTCCAGGACATCGCCTTCGACCCGGACACCCAGCTGGTGCTGCACCGCCGCAAGAGCCTCCCGTACCACGCCAACGGCATGACCCTCTGGGCCTTCGACGCCGAGGGCGCCACCCTGCTGGAGAAGACCTACTACTCCGTCGGCGGCGGCTTCGTGGTGGACGAGGACGCGATCGGCGTCGACCGGGTCGTGCCCGACGACACCGCGCTGCGCTACCCCTTCCGCACCGGCGAGGAGCTGCTCCGGCTCACCCGGGAGACCGGCCTGTCGATCTCCGGCCTGATGCTGGAGAACGAGAAGGCCTGGCGCTCCGAGGCCGAGATCCGGGCCGGGCTGCTGGAGATCTGGCGGGTCATGCAGGAGTGCGTCTCGGCCGGCATGAACCGCGAGGGCATCCTGCCCGGCGGCCTGAAGGTCCGCCGCCGGGCCGCCTCCGGCGCCCGCGCGCTGCGCGCCGAGGGCATCGGCCCGGCCAACGCGATGGAGTGGGTGACCCTCTACGCGATGGCGGTCAACGAGGAGAACGCCTCCGGCCAGCGGGTGGTCACCGCCCCGACCAACGGCGCCGCCGGGATCATCCCGGCCGTGCTGCACTACTTCATCAACTTCATCCCGGGCGCCGACGACGACGGCATCGTCCGCTTCCTGCTGGCCGCCGGCGCGATCGGCATGCTCTTCAAGGAGAACGCCTCCATCTCCGGCGCCGAGGTCGGCTGCCAGGGCGAGGTCGGCTCGGCCTGCTCGATGGCGGCCGGCGGCCTGGCCGAGGTGCTCGGCGGCTCCCCCGAGCAGGTCGAGAACGCGGCCGAGATCGGCATCGAGCACAACCTCGGCCTCACCTGCGACCCGGTCGGCGGCCTGGTCCAGATCCCCTGCATCGAGCGCAACGGCATGGCCTCCGTGAAGGCCGTCACCGCCGCCCGGATGGCGCTGCGCGGCGACGGCCGGCACCACGTCTCCCTCGACAAGGCGATCAAGACCATGAAGGAGACCGGGGCCGACATGAAGATCAAATACAAGGAAACCAGCCGCGGCGGCCTCGCCGTGAACGTCATCGAGTGCTGACCCGGGTCCTTCGGTGACCTGACCGGAACGGGCACGGACTGTCGGGTCCGGGCCCGTTCCGCTTTTCTACGGTGGGAGCACAAGGGAAGGAGACCCTGGTGCTGGAAGGCCTGAACCGGGCGCTGGACCACCTCGAGGAGCAGCTCGAACTGCCGCTCGACGTGGCGGAGTTGGCGCGGATCGCGACCACCTCGGAGTACCACTTCCGGCGGCTGTTCTCGGCGCTGGCGGGCATGCCGCTCTCGGAGTACGTGCGGCGCCGGCGGCTGACGCTGGCCGGGGCCGAGGTGCTGGCCGGGGAGCGGACGCTGCTGGAGGTCGCGGTCCGGTACGGGTACGGCTCGGGCGAGGCGTTCGCGCGCGCGTTCCGGGCCGTGCACGGGGTCGGGCCCGGTGAGGCCCGGCGGCGCGGGGGCGAGCTGACGGCCCAGCCCCGGCTCTCCTTCCGACTCGTCGTCGAAGGGAACAGCAGCATGCGGTACCGGATCGCGCACAAGCCGGAGTTCACCCTGGTGGGACGGATGGCCCGGGTCCCCCTGGTGCACCGCGGGGAGAACCCGCACATCGCCGCGTTCCTGCGCGGCCTCGGGCGGGCCGAGCTGGAGCGGATCGCCGGGCTGGCGGCTCCCGGGGCGGAGCCCGCCGGGATGCTCTCGGTCTGCGACGGCCTCGACCCGAGCCGGGCCGAGGGCACCGAACTCGACTACTACCAGGCGGTGGTGGCGCCGGATCCGGTGCCCGAGGGCTTGGACACCCTGGTGGTCCCGGCCGGGGAGTGGGGGGTCTTCGAGACCTCCGGCCCGTTCCCGCAGGCCCTCCAGGAGCTCTGGCGGGACGTCTTCACCCAGTGGTTCCCGTCCGGTCCGTACCGCAGCCGCCCGGGGCCCGAGCTGCTCGCGCTCGGGTCCTTCCCGGACGGCTCCGACACCACGGCCCAGCTCTGGATCCCGGTGGAGCGCTGAGGCCCTGACGGACGGTCGGCCCGAGTCAGTCGCCGGTGGTGCCGTCGGCCATCTCGCGCAGCAGGTCCAGGTGGCCGTTGTGCCGGGAGATCTCCTCGACCAGGTGGAAGAGGATCCAGCGGAGGTTGATCCGGGTGCCGCCGCGGACGGTGCCCACGGCCCAGGTGTCGAGGTCGAGCTCGCCCACCAGCGAGCGGTACCGCTCGATCTCCTCCTGGTACTCGGCGACCAGGGTGGCGATCGGCACCTCGGCGCCGATCCGCATCTCCCGGTCCGGGTCGTCCTGGGTCCAGGGCCCGCGGTCCTCGCCGCCGAGCAGCACCACGTCGAACCACCAGTGCTCCACCCACCGCAGGTGGCTGATCAGCCCGCCGAGGGTCATCAGCGGCGACCCGGGCAACGGCGCCTTCCCGGCGTCCGCCGGGTCCAGCGCGTCGACCTTGGCCAGTGCGGTGGCCCGGGCGTAGTCGAGGAAGGTGAGCAGCGTGGTGCGCTCATCGAGGGTCTGGGGCATATCGGTACGAGTCATCGCGCCGCATCATGGCGGAGGCCGGGCGCGATGTCGACTGAATAATCAAAGGAAGGCGGGCGAATCTATGCGATTAGCGAAGGTGAAGTAGCTTACAAACCTTTCGTTCGATTTTGCCCACATCCTGAGACCGTGCGATAGTCAGTGCATCGACACCCGCGCGGCACGCACCCCCCTGGCCGGCGCGGTGACATCTGCAGGGGCCCCCGCGCCGCACCACGGCCACCCGGGGGCCCCGCACTGTTTTCCGGACCCGCCGTCAGCCCTGGGCGCGGTCGCGGATCTTGAGTTCGAACCAGACGCCCTTGCCGCGCGGCAGCAGGTCGGCACCCCAGCGCTCGGCGAGGGTGTTGACCAGGAGCATGCCGTGACCGGTCTCGCTGCCGGGCTCGGCGAGGACCAGACAGGGGAGGGCCCGGGAGGAGTCGCGGACCTCGACGCGGAGCCAGCCGGGGCGACGGGTGAGGCGCAGGCCGATGGTGCGGCCGCCGGTGTGGCGGACGGCGTTGGCCATCAGCTCGCCGGTCAGCAGCTCGCCGACCTCCAGTAACTGGTGGAGCCGCCAGCCCTGCAGGACGGTGAGGACCACCCGCCGGGCGGTACCGACGAGTTCGGGGCGGGAGGGGAGGAAGACCTCCTCCTCGGCGGCGACTTGGGCGCAGAGGCGGCCGAAGTGCACGCGCTCGACCTCCTGCGGGCTGAGTCGTTCCAGAGTCTCCAGGGCGAGCACCCCACCTTCCGCGATGTCCGACGGGCCGTCAGCAGTCGCTCCGGCTGCCGGAAGTGATGCCCACTCTGCTTCGCCCCATCCCGCCATGCGCCAATCATTGCGGACTGCGAGCGCCCGCGTACTGACAATGAGTAAACGATCACTATTCGGCTGGCATATGACAGACGCAACGCTCCCCCGACTCGCACAGCAGAACGGCCCGGACCCCCAAAAAGGGGCCCGGGCCGAACAGTTGAGCCATTCTCCGGTGCGCAGGAGGCCTACCAGGCGCTCCACGCCATGGTCCAGCCGCTGAGCCCGTTCTCACCGGAGACCGTCTTGCCCTTGGCGTTCTGGATCTTCACCACGTCACCGACGATCGAGTCGGCGAAGAACTTGCCGGCCGTGGAGCCGTCGCTGCCGCCCTTGGTGTCCTGGAGGCCGATGCAGCCGTGGCTGGCGTTGTACTTGCCGAAGGCGCTGCCCCAGTAGTTGCCGTGCACGTAGGTGCCGGTGTTGGTCAGCCGCATGGCGTGCGGGACGTCGGAGATGTCGTACTCCGAGCCCTTGATGTTGGAGACGGTGGCCGAGTTCATCCGGGTCACCTTCTCCTTGCTGGAGATGACCATCGTGCCGTTCCAGGACGGGTTCTGGTCGTCCCCGGCGGTGATCGGGATGGTCTTGGAGACCTTGCCGTCCCGCTGCACCGTCATCTGGTGGGTGGCCGCGTCCACCACGCTGATCTGCTCCCGGCCGATGGTGAACGGCTCGTCCCGGTCCACGTCGCCGAAGACCCCGGGCGAGACCTCGACGTTCTTCAGCCGGTACTTGATGGTCACCTTGGTGCCCGGCTTCCAGTACTTCTCCGGCCGGAAGTCCAGCCGCTGGGTGCCGAACCAGTGGCCCTTGACCACGGCGCCGTTGCTGCTCTCGAAGGTGATGCCCTTGAGCACCGCCTCCTTGTTCTTCACCGGCTTGGAGAAGTTGACCGAGACGATCATCCCGACGCCGTAGGTGCCGCCGTCCGAGATGTTGTCGTTGCTGGAGACCAGCTTGGCCGGGGTGAGCGTGGTGAAGCTGGAGGTGGTCGCGGAGACCAGTCCGTCGGTGTCCTTGGCCTGGGCGCTCACCTGGTAGGTCATGCCGACCTTGAGCGGGCCGTCCGGCTTCCAGCTCTTGCCGTCGGCGGCGGTCTTGCCGGGCACCGCCTTGCCGTTCTTGTCCGTCACCTCGACGGTGGTCAGGGTGCCCTGGGCGACCGCGACGTTCAGCGCCTCGTTCGGGTTGACGTCCTGGGAGCCGTCCTTGGGGGTGACGGTGAGCACCGCGGCCGAGTTCTTCGGCGTGCTCTCGGCGGGGCCGGAGGCCGCGCCCGAGGGCTGGCCGGAGCCGCCGTCCGCGGCCTGGCCGCCGGTGGCCGAGGAGCCGCCCGAGCTCCCCGAGCCGGACGAGCCCCCCGAGCCGCCGCAGGCGGCCGTCAGCAGCAGCGCACCTCCGACCAGGACGGCCACGGCGGCCCGTCGGCCTCTGACTATCGCGGCGTCGGCCGCTCGCACCGGCTTCACTCTGCGCTCCCCATCCGGATGTCCACGCCTTCTATACGCGTCGGCCGGTGGTTCGGTTGCACCCGGCCCGGGCGCGGTGTGCGAAGGATATCCGGGGAGTTCCGGTGAACTCCGGGCGGGAGGGTGGTGAAGGGTCGGTGCCGGTCAGCGCAGGCCGAGCGCGCTGCCCGCCCGCCACTGGTCCCAGCTGAGGTTCCACCCGTTCAGGCCGTTGTCGGCGGGCACCCGGTCCCCCTGCCGGCCGCGCACCTCGATCACGTCGCCGATGCCGGACTGCTCGAAGAACCAGCCGGCCGGGGAGGAGTCCGAGCCGCCCTTGACGTCGGCCAGGCCGATGCAGCCGTGGCTGGTGTTGGCGCTGCCGAAGACGTCCCGGGAGGCCCAGTAGTTGCCGTGCACGAAGGTGCCGGAGGCGGTCAGCCGCATCGCGTGCGGCACGTCCTTGATGTCGTACTCGTCGCCCAGGCCGACGGTCTGCGAGTTCATCCGGGTGACGGAGAACTTCTCCGAGATCACCATGGTGCCCAGGTAGGTGGAGAACTCCGGACTGCCGCCCGAGACCTTCAGGGTGCGCAGCACCCGCCCGTCCTGACGGACCGTCATGGTGTGCGCGTCCAGGTCGACGGTGGAGACCACCGAGCGCCCGACGGTGAAGTGCACGTCCTTGGACTGGGTGCCGTAGTCCCCCGGGGCGCCCTGCACGTCCTTCAGCCGCAGCGACAGCGTCACCTTGGTGCCGGCCGCCCAGTACTTCTCCGGGCGCAGGTCGAGCCGCCGGCCGCCGAACCAGTGCGCGGCCACCGGCACCGGCGGGTCCGCGGTGACCGAGACCGCCTTCTCCACCGCCGCCCGGTCGGTGATCGGACGGGTGAAGCGGAGCGAGACGGGCATCCCGACCCCGACGGTGGAGCCGTCCTCGGGGGTGAAGAAGGCGGCGAAGGTGTGGTCGGGGGCGAGCGTGGCGAAGGCCACGTGCTGGGCCGCCTTCAGCCCGGCCTGGTCCTCGGCCACCGTGTCCAGGGTGTAGGCGGTGGCCAGCGCGAGCCGCCCGTCCGGCACCCAGGAGCCGTCCGGGCCGACCTTCCCCGGGACCTCGGTGCCCTTCTGGTCGGCCAGGCGGACGGAGACCAGCCTGCCCTGGGCCGCCGTCACCTTGACCGGCCCCTCGGCCGGCACCTCCTGCGCCCCGTCGGCCGGGGTGCTGGTGATCACCGCCCGGGAGACCGCCGGGCTCGCCGACGCGGCGGCGTCGGTGCTCGGAGCGACCTGCCGCTCGCTGGTGCAGGCGGTCAGCAGGCAGAGCCCGACCGCCACCACGACCGCCACCCGGGAGCGCATGCCGTTCCTCCGTACCTACCCCAGCCGTCAACAACCGCCCGGCATAACGACCCTGATCCCGTGCGGACACGTGGGAGCCGATTCCCGCAGGAGACGTCGGAACGGGTCGGCACGCGACAGAATCGTTCAACGACACGATCCGTCACGTGACAGCGACAGCCGATCAGGGAACAAGAGCTAGGCGGGGCCCGGGACGTCCCGCGCTGGGAGAGGTGCGGCCGATGACGGCTTGGCAGCGGCGGGAACGGGCGGAACACGGCGCGATCGACCCGGCGGTGCCCTGGCCCGGCAGCTGGCAGCCGCTCGGCGCGCGCTTCCGGACCGACCAGGACGGCAGCCGGGGCACCAACTTCGCGCTCTGGGCGCCGGACGCCGAGGGGGTCGAGCTCTGCCTCTTCGCCGAGGACGGGACCGAGACCAGGCACCCGCTCACCGAGCGGACCTTCCAGACCTGGCACGGCTACCTGCCCGGGGTGCTGCCCGGCACCCGCTACGGCTACCGGGTGCACGGCCGCTGGGACCCGTGGACCGGAGCCCGGTGGAATCCGGCCAAACTCCTCCTCGACCCGTACGCCCGTGCGGTGGACGGGAGTTACACCGCCCACGACGCGGTCTGCGCCGCCGTGCGGGGCTGGCCCGAGCAGGACGTGGCGGACACCGTCCGCGACAACCGGGACTCCGCGCCGTACGTGCCCAAGGCGGTGGTGGTCCACGACGACGACGACTGGTACGACGACCAGCGCCCGAAGACCCCGTGGGCCGAGACCGTCCTGTACGAGCTGCACGTGCGCGGCTTCACCATGAAGCACCCGGGCGTGCCGCGCGAACTCCGCGGCACCTACGCCGGGTTGGCCCACCCGGCGGCCATCGGCCACCTGGTCGACCTGGGCGTCACCGCGGTCGAGCTGCTGCCGGTGCACCAGTACGCCGACGAGGACCACCTCCAGCAGCGCGGGCTGACCAACTACTGGGGCTACAACACCCTCGGCTTCTTCGCCCCGCACGCCGGCTACGCCGCCACCGGCAGCCGCGGCCAGCAGGTCGGCGAGTTCAAGCGGATGGTCCGGGCGCTGCACGCGGCCGGCATCGAGGTGATCCTCGACGTGGTCTACAACCACACCGCCGAGAGCGGGGTGATGGGCCCCTCGCTCTCGCTGCGCGGCATCGACAACGCCGGGTACTACCGGCTGGACCGCAGCCGCCGCGGCTACGCCGACTACACCGGCTGCGGCAACACCCTGGACACCCGCCAGCCGCACACCGTCCGGCTGATCACCGACTCGCTGCGCTACTGGGTCACCGAGATGGGCGTGGACGGCTTCCGCTTCGACCTGGCCGCCGCCCTGGCCCGCGGCTCGGACGGGGTGGAGATGCACCACCCCTTCCTCGGCGCCGTCTCCCAGGACCCGCTGCTCAGCCGGGTGAAGCTGATCGCCGAGCCCTGGGACGTCGGCCCGGGCGGCTACCAGGTCGGCGGCTTCCCGCCGCTGTGGGCCGAGTGGAACGACAAGTACCGGGACGCCGTCCGGGACTTCTGGCGCGGCGCCCGCCTCGACGTCCGCGAGCTGGGCTACCGGCTCTCCGGCTCCTCCGACCTCTACCAGCGCGGCGGCCGCCGCCCGTACGCCTCGGTCAACTTCGTCACCGCGCACGACGGCTTCACCCTGCGCGACCTGGTCTCCTACGACCACAAGCACAACGAGGCCAACGGCGAGCAGAACCGGGACGGCACCGACGACAACCGCTCCTGGAACTGCGGCGTGGAGGGCGAGACCACCGACCCGGCCGTCCGCTCCCTGCGGCTGCGCCAGCTCCGCAACATGATGAGCACCCTGCTGCTCTCCACCGGCGTGCCGATGATCACCGCCGGGGACGAGCTGGGCCGCACCCAGGGCGGCAACAACAACGCCTACTGCCAGGACAACGGGACCAGCTGGCTGGACTGGTCGCTGCTCGCCAGCCCCGAGTGGCGCGAACTCACCGCGCTCACCGGCCGGTTGATCCGGCTGCGGCGCAGACACCCGGTGCTGCGCCAGCGCGCCTTCTTCTCCGGCCGGGCGGCCGCCCCGGGTGGGCAGCGGGACCTGGTCTGGTTCAACGCGCGCGGCAAGGAGATGACCGAGGGCGACTGGTACGCCCCCGACGGGGTGCTCGGGATGCTGCTCTCCGGCTCCGCGATGTCCGAACGGGACGAGCACGGCTGCGAGTTGACCGACGACAGCTTCCTGCTGCTGCTCAACGGCGGCTCGGTCGACGTCCCCTTCACCCTGCCCGGCGACCCCTGGCCCTGCCGCTACGAGACGGTGGTGGACACCGCCCGCCCCGGGGACGGGGACCCGGGGCGGGGCGGGGCCGTCACGCTGGCCGCGCGCTCGCTCGTCCTGCTGCGCGCACCCGCCGACGGCCGCCGGGAGTGATCAGCCCTCGTGGTACTTCGGGCTGGTGCGGTGCCACTCGTGGTTGCCGCCCAGCCAGGCGTACACACCGGCCAGGTAGCGGGCCAGGGCCGGCGAGCCGGTCGGGACGAGCAGGGCCGCCTCGGCCTCGAAGGTCCGCACCAGCTCGTCGTGCACCTCGATGCTGCGCCGCACCGCCTCCTCCGTCGAGCACCCCTCCTCGGCGGCGACCAGGGTGGGCAGGTTGAAGTCGAGCGTGCCGGAGCGGCTCTCCTTCGCCATCGAGTACAGGTCGTTGACCAGCACACTGGCCAGCGAGGCGGTGGTGACCGCCCGGCGGACCCGGGGGTCGGCGTACTCGGCGGCCGGCAGCTCGTAGCCGCCGACCGGGTCGATCAGCGCGATGCAGGGCAGGAAGCTGTTCGGCTGACGGTTCACCAGGTACTGCCAGACCGGCGGCAGTCCACCGGTCATCCGCCAGGCCGCCTCGGCCCCGAAGGCGACGAAGATGGCCGCCAGCTCGTGCTTGAGCCGGGCCACCTGCTGCGGGGAGGCGTACCGGGCCAGGTGCTCCAGCGCGCTGCGCAACGCGACCAGCACCGGGTCCTCGCGCAGGCCGCGCTCCAGCCGGGGCGCGTACCGCAGCGGCAGGTGCGCCGGGTCGACGGCCGCGTTGGCCAGCAGCAGCCGGGCCCCGGCCAGCTCGGGGACGGCTCCGTCGGCCTCCTCGTCGCAGTAGTAGTCGTCCACCGCCCACTCGGCGAGCGCGCACTTGGCGGCCGCCAGCAGCCGGTCCGGGTCCTCGGTGTCGGGGTGGGTGAGCATCAGCAGCCGCCCGAAGTGCGCGGCCCGCAGCTTCTCCAGCCGGTCGGCGTAGATGCCGCAGTCGCCGGCCCAGGCGACCAGCCGCTCGTTCACCTCCTCGCCGAGCGCCGGGTCGTCCCGGACCGGCGGCGGGCAGTGCAGCGGCAGCCCGGGCCGGTCCGCGGCCCCGGGGGCGGGCGGCGGCCGGAACGCGCGGGCGGCCGAGGTCCCGAGCCCGGTCGGGCCGTTCAGCCGCGGCCGGGGCACCCCGCCGGGGCCGGGCGGGACGGGACTCGGGGCCGGACGGGCCAGGACCCCGGCGGCGACCGCCACCAGTTCGCCGACCGGGGCCCCGGCGAGCACCCGGGCCAGGGGGGACACCATCGCGGTACTCCTTCTTTCGCGCACCGGAGCGGCACGCTCCGAGGTGATCGAACCGCACCGGCCGGGGGCGCCCACAAGAGGCGGCCGTCGCGCGGCCTCCGCGCGGAGCGGCCCGCCCGCACCGTCCCGCCACGCCCCCTCCCAGCGGTGGCCGGTTCTCGCCGACAGGGCCGTAAAACCGGATGAGAAATGTCAGCGGATCGGCTTACCCTCTCGGCCGTGGCCGAGAAACAGCAGCTCAGTACCGTCGACACACCGTCACCTCCCGCCGCGCAGGCCCCGCCGAGACGGTCCACGGTGCGCTCGCTGCTGCGTCTGTGGCCGTACGCGAGGACCGCCCGCTGGCGGATCGCGGGCTCGGTCACCGCCGCCCTGCTCGCCTCCGGCAGCGTGCTGCTGGTGCCGCTGGTGCTCCAGCGGATCGTGGACGGGCCGATCGCCCACCGCGACATGTCCGCGCTCTGGCCGCTGGCCGGGCTGCTCCTGCTGCTGGGCTTCGCCGAGGCGGGGCTGTTCGGCGTCCGCCGGGTGATCGTGGCCCGTCCGCTCGCGGAGGTGGAGAGCGCGATGCGCGGCGACCTCTACGCCAAGCTCCAGCGGCTGCCGGTCTCCTTCCACGACCGCTGGCCGTCGGGTCAGCTGCTCTCCCGGGCCACCTCCGACATGTTCACCATGCGGCTGTTCCTCGCCTTCCCGCTGGTCTTCCTGATCGTCAACTCGCTGGTCTTCCTGACCGGTTCGGCGATGCTCTTCGTCCTGGACTGGCGGCTCGGGCTGATCATGCTGCTGCCGGTCGCCCCGCTGGTGCTGCTGACCAGCCACTTCGAGGGCCGGTACGCCGCCGCCGCGCGGCAGGCCCAGGACCAGACCGGCGACCTGGCCACCGTGATCGAGGAGTCGGTGCTCGGCATCCGCATCCTCAAGGCCTTCGGCCGCCACCGGACCATGGCCGAGCGCTTCAAGCGGCAGACCGAGGAGCTGCGCACCACCGAGATCCGCAAGGCCGACATGCTGGCCAACCTCTGGGCGGTCATCGTCGGCCTGCCCGAGGTCGCGCTCGGCATCGCGCTCGCGGTCGGCGCCGTCCTGGTCGCCGACGACCAGCTGACCGTCGGCACCCTGGTCGCCTTCCTCTCCATCGCGCTGGCCCTGCGCTGGCCGGTCGAGTCGCTCGGCTGGCTGCTGGCCTACGCCAACGAGGCCGCGACCGCCACCGACCGCTACTTCGAGGTGATGGACGAGCCCGAGGACGACCTCCCCGCCGCGGCCCCCGCTCCGCCGGCCGCCGAGGACCGGGGCATCCGCTTCTCCGGCGTCCGGTTCCGCTACCCCGACGCGCCCGCCGACTCCCCCGACCTGCTGGACGGGATCGACCTGCACGTACGGCCCGGCGAGACGATGGCCCTGGTCGGCTCCACCGGCTCCGGCAAGACCACCCTCACGGCCCTGCTCCCCCGGCTCTACGAGACCACCGGCGGCACCGTCACCCTGGACGGCCGGGACATCCGCTCGATCCCGCTGCCCGAGCTGCGCGAGCTGGTCAGCGTCGCCTTCGAGGAGCCCACCCTGTTCTCCGCCTCGGTCCGGGAGAACGTCCTGATGGGCCGTCCGGACGCCACCGAGCAGGAGCTGGCCACGGCGCTCGCCACCGCCCAGGCCGGCTTCGTCGACCGGCTGCCCGACGGCACCGCCACCGAGGTCGGCGAGCAGGGCCTGAGCCTCTCCGGCGGCCAGCGCCAGCGCCTGGCACTGGCCCGCGCCGTGGTCGGCGGCCCCGAGTTCCTGGTGCTCGACGACCCGCTCTCCGCACTCGACGTGCACACCGAGGCCCTGGTCGAACGCGCCCTGCGCCAGGTGCTGGCCGACACCACCGCCCTGGTGGTCGCGCACCGCCCCAGCACCGTGCTGCTCGCCGACCGGGTCGCGGTGCTGGCCGACGGCCGGATCGCCGACGTCGGCACCCACCAGGAGCTGCTGCACCGCTCCCCCGCCTACCGCGAGCTGATGACCGGTCAGGCCTCCGCCGACTCCGAAGCTCAGGAACGGAGCCTCGCCCGATGACCACCACCGTGCAGAGCCCGCCCGTCGAGGCCGAGGAGGAGCTGCCGCCGCCCTCCGACGACCAGGACATCCCCGTCCCGGCCGGCGCCCCCCGCAAGCTGCTCGGCGAGCTGCTCGGCCCGCACCGCCGCCGGATCGCCTTCGCCATGCTGGTGATCCTGCTCCAGCAGGCCGCCCTGCAGTCCGGCCCACTGCTGGTCGCCGTCGCCATCGACCGCGGCGTCCCCGCCCTGCGCGAGCACGACGCCGGCCCGCTGATCGCGGTGATCGCCGCCTACCTCGGCTGCGCCGCGCTCTCCACCGTGCTGCAGCGCGCCTTCATCCGGCTCAGCGGCCGGATCAACAACGACATCCTGCTCACCCTGCGCGGCCGGATCTTCCGCCACGCCCAGCGCCTCGGCCTGGACTTCCACGAGCGCTACACCTCGGGCCGGATCATCTCCCGCGCCACCAGCGACGTGGACGCCCTGCGCGAGCTGCTGGCCGAGGGCCTCCAGGAGCTGCTCACCGTCGGCCTCTCGGTGGTGTACATCTCCGCCGTCCTGGTGGTGATGGACTGGCGGCTCGGCCTGGCCGCGCTGCTCTCCTTCCTGCCGATGTACCTCACCGTCCGCTCCTTCCGCCGCCGCTCGCTCAAGGTCTACCGGCGCTCCCGGACGGCGGTCGCCTCGGTGATCGTCCGCTTCACCGAGACCATGAACGGCATCCGCCCGGTCCAGGCCTTCCGCCGCGAGGCCGCCAACCAGCGGGCCTTCGACCTGGTGAACCGTCAGTCCGCCCACGCCACCGCCGACGGCCTGCTGGAGATGGCCCGCTACGTCACCATCTCCCGCGCCACCGCCAACACCTGGATCACCGGCGTCGTCCTGCTCGGCGCCGTGCTGGCCGCCGACGGCGGCCTGGAGCTCGGCGTGCTCACCGCCTTCGTGCTCTACCTGCGCCGCCTGTACGACCCGCTGGACCAGCTGGCGATGTTCCTGAACAGCTACCAGTCCGCCGCCGCCGCACTGGAGAAGATCGCCGGCCTGCTGGCCCACGAGCCCAGCGTGGCCGAGCCCGCCGCCCCGCAGGCGCTGCCCGCCGCCGACGGCAAGGGCCGCGAGGTCGCCTTCCGGGGCGTCCGCTTCGCCTACCCCTCCGGCGCGGAGGTCCTCCCCCGCTTCGACCTGGTCCTCCCCGCCGGGCAGACCACCGCCGTGGTCGGCGCCACCGGCGCGGGCAAGTCCACGCTGGCCAAGCTGCTGGCCCGCTTCTACGACCCCAGCGAGGGCTCCGTCCGCCTCGACGGCGTCGACCTGCGCGACCTGCCCACCGAGGAGCTGCGCCGCGGAGTGGTGATGGTCACCCAGGAGTCCTTCCTCTTCTCCGGCACCGTCGCGGAGAACATCGCCATCGGCCGGCCCGGCGCCACCCGCGCCGAGGTCGAACAGGCCGCCCGGGAGATCGGGGCCCACGAGTTCATCGCCGCCCTGCCCGACGGCTACGACACCGACGTCCGCAAGCGCGGCGGCCGCATCTCGGCCGGCCAGCGCCAACTGGTCGCCTTCGCCCGGGCGCTGCTCGCCGATCCGGCGGTGCTGATCCTCGACGAGGCCACCTCCTCGCTGGACGTGCCGGGGGAACAGGCCGTCCAGCAGGCCATGCGGACCGTCCTGGCCGGACGGACGGCAGTGATCATCGCCCACCGCCTCTCCACCGTCGAGATCGCCGACCGCGTCCTGGTCCTCGACCAGGGCCGCATCGTCGAGGACGGCACCCCCGCCACCCTCATCTCCGGCCAGGGCCGCTTCGCCGACCTCCACCAGGCCTGGCGCGACAGCCTGGTCTAGGGACCGGCCTTCGGTGGGGCAGCGCTCCCGGGACGCGAGGAACGTACGGGGTGATGCCGGGGGCGCGGGGAACTGCGCGCGGGGGAACGGCAGCACCTGCAACTGGCTGACGGTGGGTCAGTTGCAGGTGAGCCGCCTTCCGACCCGCGCAGTTCCTCGCGCCCCTGGGGTCGCTGCCCTGCCGAAGCCCGGCCGATGCTCAGCCCAGGGGGTCGGCGAGGTTCCAGCCGGTCGCCAGGATCTCGTCGACCGCGGCCAGGGCCGCCGCGAGGCGTTCCGTGCGGGTGCCCGTCAGTTCGCGCCAGGGCACCGCCCCCGCGCCCAGCACCTCGCGGAAGCGCCCGGTCATCCACCCCCGCAGGTGCTCCCCGTCCCGCAGGCCGTCGTCGTCGAAGGGCACGCCCTCGTCCGAGGTGAGCAGGTACAGCGCCCGCGGCGGCAGCCCCCCGGCGAGGGCCCGCACCGGGTCCGTCACCGCCCCCACGTACCGCTCCTGCCAGACCGTCGTCGCCAGGGCGTCCGTGTCGCACACCAGCACCGGCCCCCCGTCCCGGGCCGCCCGGTCCTCCGCCTCGGTCTGGCGCCGGCAGACCAGTTCGAAGTCGGCGTCCGTCCACTCCAGGTCGAAGACCGTCGGCACCGGCCCGCCGGCCGCGGCCACCGCCCGCGCCACCGCGAGCTTCGCCACCGTCAGCTCCCGCCCGTACTCGGCGACCCAGCCGGTCCGGGCGTGCGGACCGCCGCGGGCCCGCAGTGCCGCGGCCAGGTCGCGGGAGAGCGTGGTGGTGCCGGTGGACTCGGCGCCGAGCACCACCACCCGCCGGGCCAGCCATCCCCGGACGGGCGGCTCCAGCTCTCCCCAGTGCGCCACCGGATCGGCCCGGACGGCGGTCCCCGAGACCGCGAAGGTCTCCCGGCCCACGTCCAGCACCACCGGCGCCGCCCCGAACCGCCGCGCCAGCTCCACCCCGTAGGGCTCCGAGCTGAACACCGCCTCGACCGGCCCGTCCCCCGCCGCCAGCGCCGAGCGCATCAGCGCGACGTGTCCGGCCCAGATCTCCTCGTCCTCGTAGTCCACCGGCAGGTTGTCGACCACCCCCGCCACCGTCGCCCCGGGATGGGCCGCCCGCAGCCAGGCCACCCGCTCGGCGAGCGGGATCGTCTCGACGTCCGCCGCCATCACCACCACCGTGAGCCGCTCGCAGGCGTCCGCGGCGGCCCGGACCAGGAAGTGGTGGCCGGCGTGCGGCGGGTAGAACTTGCCGATCACCAGGCCGTGACGGAACGTCATGCCGCCACCCCCACCGCGGGCTCCGGGGCGGCCGCGCGCCGCCAGCCGCGCAGCCCCGCCACGCACAGGCCGAGGAACAGCAGGTACACCACCGAGGTCAGGTAGAGCCCCTTCGCGGCGTACAGCGGGACGTACACCAGGTCGGCCGCGATCCAGAACCACCAGGTCTGCACCTTCTTGGTGTTCAGCAGCCACTGCGCCACCAGCGAGAGCGCGGTGGTCAGCGCGTCCCAGAACGGCGCGCTGCCGTGCGCCCACCCCAGCAGGGCGGCCAGCGCCGCGGTCACCGGGACCAGCAGCAGCCCCAGCAGCACCGTCTCCCGCGCCGAGGCGTACCGCACCTCGCGCCCGAGCCGCCGCTCCCCGCCGCGCACCCACTGCCACCAGCCGTGGGCGGCCAGGACCAGGAAGACCACCTGGAGCCCGGCGTCGGCGTACAGGCCGGCGCCCCAGAACAGCAGCAGGAAGAAGACGTTGTTGGCCATCCCGACCGGGAAGTTCCACACCTTCGCCCTGACGGTGAGCCAGACGCACACGGCGCCGGTGACGAATCCGAGTACCTCGGTCCAGGACATGACGACGACCCCTCCTGCTTAATGTCAGAGTGACGATAAGCGGGAGGGGTCAACCGCGCAAGGGATTTCAGCGCAGGACGCCGGTCTCCATCCCCGCCGTCTCCGCCGGGAGGGCGACCAGGCCGAGTTCGGCCGGGGAGGCGAGCAGGCGGTGGGAGGGGAGGACCCGGACCGTGTAGCCGAAGGGGCCGGTGCGGGAGAGTTCGAGGGTGCCCTCGTAGCGGTGGCGGCCGTCGAGGTCGGGGCCTCCGGTGGGCTTGAGGGCGAGGGTGACGGCGTCGGAGATGCCGTCGGTCTCGTCCACCCGGCCGGAGACGACCTGGACCTCGACGTCGGCGGCGTCCAGGGTGCCGAGCGCGACCTGCACCCGGACGGTCAGGGCGGACCCCAACTCCTGCGCCTCGGCCGAACCCTCGGCCTCCACGTGTTCGACCCGGACCGACGGCCAGGCCTCCCGGACGGCAGCCTTCCAGTCGGCCAGCTCCCGGGCGCCCAGGTGCCCGCCGGCGGCCAGCTCGCGCTGGGCCTCGGCGGCCGGGGCGTACAGCCGCTCGACGTACTCCCGGACCATCCGGCCGGCCAGCACCTTGGGCCCGAGGGTGACCAGGGTGTGCCGGACCATCGCGATCCAGCGGTGCGGCAGCCCGTCCGCGCCGCGGTCGTAGAACCGGGCCGCGACCTGGTGCTCGATCAGGTCGTAGAGGGCGGCCGACTCCAGGTCGTCCCGCCGCTCGGCCTCCGGGCTCTCCGGGTCGAGGGTGGCCGAGGCGCCGTCGGCGGTGGGGATCGCCCAGCCGTTCTCGCCGTCGTACCACTCGTCCCACCAACCGTCCAGGATGGAGAGGTTGAGGCAGCCGTTGAGGGCGGCCTTCATCCCGGAGGTGCCGCAGGCCTCCAGCGGGCGGAGCGGGTTGTTCAACCAGACGTCGCAGCCCGGGTAGAGGTGCCGGGCCATCGCCATGTCGTAGTCCGGCAGGAAGACGATCCGGTGCCGCACCTGCGGGTCGTCGGCGAAGTCCACCAGCTGCTGGATCAGCCGCTTGCCGCCCTCGTCGGCCGGGTGGGCCTTGCCCGCCACCACGATCTGCACCGGCGTGGTCGGGTGCAGCAGCAGGGAGCGCAGCCGCTCCTGGTCCCGCAGCATCAGGGTGAGCCGCTTGTAGGAGGGCACCCGGCGGGCGAAGCCGATGGTGAGCACGGACGGGTCGAGCACGGAGTCGACCCAGCCCAACTCGGCGTCGCCGGCTCCGCGCTGGCGCCAGGAGGCGCGCAGCCGGAGCCGGGCCTCCTCGACCAGCTGGCTGCGCAGGGTGCGGCGCAGCTCCCAGACCTCGGTGTTGCCGATCCGCTCCAGGCCGGTCCAGCGGCGGGCCTCGCCGGTGGCCATGGCCTCCTCGATCCGCTCCTGGCCGAGCTCCCCGGCGCCGAGCCGGACCACCGCGGGGTCGATCCAGGTGGGGGCGTGGACGCCGTTGGTGACCGAGGTGATCGGCACCTCGGTGGCGTCGAATCCCGGCCAGAGTCCGTTGAACATGCCCCGGCTGACCTCGCCGTGCAGGGTCGAGACGCCGTTGGCCCGCTGGGCCAGCCGCAGGCCCATGGCGGCCATGTTGAAGAGCTTGGGGTCGCCGCCGAGCCAGCTCTCCACCCCGAGCGCGAGCACCTGCTCGACGGGGACGCCGGGGAGTGCGGCGTCGCCGCTGAAGTGACGGGCCACCAGCTCCCGGTCGAAGCGGTCGATCCCGGCCGGGACGGGCGTGTGGGTGGTGAAGAGGGTCCCGGCGCGGACCGCCTCCAGGGCCGCGGAGAAGCCCAACTGCTCCGGCCCGTTGATCAGTTCGCGGATCCGCTCGACGCCGAGGAAGCCCGCGTGGCCCTCGTTGGTGTGGAACACCTCGGGCGCCGGGTGGCCGGTGAGCCGGCAGTACGTCCGGACCGCCCGGACGCCGCCGATGCCCAGCAGCATCTCCTGCAGCAGCCGGTGCTCGCTGCCGCCGCCGTAGAGGCGGTCGGTGACCTCGCGCTCGGCGGCGTTGTTGCACTCGATGTCGGAGTCGAGCAGCAGCAGCGGCACCCGGCCGACCTGGGCCTTCCAGATCTGCGCGGTGAGGCTGCGGCCGGCGGGGAGCGCGAGCTCGACCCGGCAGGGGGTGCCGTCGGGCCCGCGGAGCAGGCTGACGGCCAGCTCGTCCGGGTCGAGCAGGGGGTAGCGCTCCTGCTGCCACCCCTCGCGGGAGAGCGACTGACGGAAGTAGCCGTGCCGGTAGAACAGGCCGACGCCGACCACCGGGACGCCCAGGTCGCTGGCGGCCTTGAGGTGGTCCCCGGCCAGGATGCCGAGGCCGCCGGAGTACTGCGGGAGCGCGGCGGCGATGCCGTACTCCGGCGAGAAGTACGCGATCGCGGCGGGCAGCGCGCCGGCGCCGTCGCCGGCCGCCGGGGCGGACTGGTACCAGCGCGGTCCGGTCAGGTAGTCGCGGAGCTCGTCGGCGAGGTCGTTCAGCCGGCGTAGGAAGCGGCGGTCGGCGGCCAGTGCCGCCAACCGGTCCGCCGGCACCTCGCCGAGCAGCCGCACGGGGTCCTCACCGACCGCGGCCCAGACCTCCGGATCGACGGAGCGGAAGAGCTCCCTCGTCTCCGGGTGCCAGGACCAGCGGAGGTTGAGCGCGAGCTCGTGCAGCGGCTGGAGTTGTTCGGGCAGGACGGTGCGCACGGTGAATCTGCGGATTGCCTTCACGGCGTGCAGCCTAGACCCGGCGGGCGAGCTGAAGGTCCGTCAACTGACGTATTGGGCACCCGGATGGACCATTGATGAGATCGCAGCGGGCGCATTCGGCGGCATAGGGGCGCACGGGGGCGCATTCAATTCCGCGCCCGCCCCGGGGGCACGTGAACACTCCGCAACGCGCGCGTTTCCGCTGGCCGATTCACCCCTGCATACCGTCCGAAATCACCCGCTTACCCATCCGTAGGTCTTGCCGAGGGTGCCAGGATGGACAAAAGTCGGAGCTGCGGCGGGGAGTGCGATCCGGGTGGCGCCTCCTCTGCCTGCTTCACGTCCGGAAACCCTCCTTGCCGACGATCTTTCAATTTCCTTAGCCCATTCGGTCTGTGTGCTCGTGATCAGGCGTGTCCTCGTACACCTGCCCGTCGTTCTCGGTTGGGTTGGGTCGCACGGGAGCGCGCCCGATGCGACGCGCGCCGGGACGCGCGCGGGCAGGTCTCCGGAGCAGGTCCTCTCTCACCCACGCAGTCCCCCCTCGGGCAGGAGTCAGGCATGCACGGTGACACGCGGGATCAACCGACTCACGGCGCGGCGGCCCTCGAACCGCCGTCGGAACCGGAGCTCCCCGCCCCTCGGACGGCCCGCAAGGGCACCACCCCGCGCAGGACCACCACCACGAAGACCGGCGCCACCCCGAAGACCGCGGCCACGAAGACCGCGACCACCACCACGAAGACCGCCGCCAAGACCGCCGCCGCCAAGAAGACCACCGCCCCCCGGAAGACCACCGCCCGCAAGACGACAGAGAGCACCACCGTGATCGGCCGCATCCCCGTCCTGGACGTCTCCCCCCAGATCGACGCCGGGCGCCGCCCGGCCAAGGCGGTGGTGGGCGAACGGTTCCAGGTGACCGCCACCGTCTTCCGCGAGGGCCACGAGGCGGTCAACGCCAACGTGGTGCTCCGCGACCCGCGCGGCCGCAGCGCCCCGTGGACCCCGATGGAGGAACTCGCCCCGGGCACCGACCGCTGGGGCGCCCACGTCACCCCCACCGCGCCGGGCCGCTGGTCCTACCTGGTGGAGGCCTGGGGCGACCCGGTGGCCCACTGGCGCCGGACCGCCGGCATCAAGCTCCCCGCCGGGATCGACACCGCGGTGGTCCTGGAGGAGGGCGCCGCCCTGCTGGAGCGCGCCGCCGCCGGTGTCCCCAAGAAGGAGGGCCGGGCGCACGTGCTGGCCGCCGCCGACGCGCTGCGCGACACCGAGCTCTCCCCGCTCTCCCGGCTGGCCGCCGCGCTGGCCCCCGAGGTCACCGCCCTGCTGGAGCGCTACCCGCTGCGCGAACTGATCAGCTCCACCCGGCCGTTGCCGCTCCAGGTGGACCGGGAGCGGGCGCTCTACGGCTCCTGGTACGAGTTCTTCCCCCGCTCCGAGGGCGCCTTGGTCGACCCGGACGGCAACCACCCGCCGGTCTCCGGCACCTTCCGCACCGCCGCCGAACGGCTCCCGGCGGTGGCCGCGATGGGCTTCGACGTGCTCTACCTGCCGCCCGTCCACCCGATCGGCCGGGCCTACCGCAAGGGCCCCGACAACTCCCTGACGGCGGGTCGGCACGACGTCGGCTCCCCCTGGGCGATCGGCTCCCCCGAGGGCGGGCACGACGCGGTCCACCCCGACCTCGGCACCATCGAGGACTTCGACTTCTTCGTCGCCGAGGCCAACGCGCTCGGCATCGAGGTCGCCCTGGACTTCGCCCTCCAGTGCTCCCCGGACCACCCCTGGGTCAACAAGCACCCCGAGTGGTTCAGCCACCGCGCCGACGGCACCATCGCCTACGCCGAGAACCCGCCGAAGAAGTACCAGGACATCTACCCGATCGCCTTCGACCAGGACTTCGACGGCCTGGTCAAGGAGACCCTGCGGGTCCTGCGGCACTGGATGGCCCACGGCGTCCGGATCTTCCGCGTCGACAACCCGCACACCAAGCCGGTGCTGTTCTGGGAGAAGGTGCTCGGCGACATCGCCCGCACCGACCCCGACGTGGTCTTCCTGGCCGAGGCCTTCACCCGCCCGGCGATGATGCACACCCTGGGGAAGGTCGGCTTCCACCAGTCCTACACCTACTTCACCTGGCGCGAGACCAAGGACGAACTCACCGAGTACCTCACCGAACTGACCGGTGACGCCGCCTCCTACATGCGCCCCAACTTCTTCGCCAACACCCCGGACATCCTGCCCGGCCACCTCCAGGACGGCGGCCCCGCCGCCTTCGCCCTGCGCGCCGTCCTCGCCGCCACCCTCGCCCCGAGCTGGGGGATCTACGCGGGCTTCGAGCACTACGAGAACCAGCCCGCCAAGCCCGGCTCCGAGGAGTACGCGAGCTCCGAGAAGTACGAGCTGCGCCCGCGCGACTGGTCCCGCACCGACACCCTCACTCCCCTCATCACCACCCTCAACCAGCTGAGGCGCCGTCACCCCGCGCTCCAGCAGCTGCGCGACATCACCTTCCACCCCACCGACAACGACGCCCTGATCGCCTACTCGAAGACCGCCACCACCGAGGACGGTCTCACCGACCACGTCCTCACCGTGGTCAACCTCGATCCCCACCACCCCCAGGAAGCCACCGTCACCCTCCCCTGGGACGGCCCGCTCGCCGTCCACGACGAACTGACCGGAGCCTCCTGGACCTGGCACCGCCACAACTACGTCCGGCTCGACCCCACCACCGGGCCGGCCCACCTCCTCACGGTTCGGAGGAACCCTCAGTGACAGTGAACGATCCCGTGCCCGACACCTTCGCCGAGACCTCGCCGGGTGACCGCGACCCGGAGTGGTTCAAGCGGGCGGTGTTCTACGAGGTCCTGGTGCGCTCCTTCCAGGACAGCAACGGGGACGGGGTGGGCGATCTCAAGGGCCTCACCTCGAAGCTGGACTACCTGCAGTGGCTCGGCGTGGACTGCCTCTGGCTGCCGCCGTTCTTCGCCTCGCCGCTCAGGGACGGCGGGTACGACGTGGCCGACTACAAGTCGGTGCTGCCGGAGTTCGGCGACCTGGCCGACTTCGTGGAGTTCGTCGACGCGGCGCACAAGCGCGGCATGCGGGTGATCATCGACTTCGTGATGAACCACACCAGCGACCAGCACCCGTGGTTCCAGGAGTCCCGCCGCGACCCGGACGGGCCGTACGGCGACTTCTACATGTGGGCCGACGACGACAAGCAGTACCCGGACGCGCGGATCATCTTCGTCGACACCGAGACCTCCAACTGGACCTACGACCCGGTGCGCAAGCAGTACTTCTGGCACCGGTTCTTCTCCCACCAGCCGGACCTGAACTACGACAACCCCCGGGTCCAGGAGGAGATGATCGCGGGGCTGCGGTTCTGGCTGGACCTCGGGATCGACGGGTTCCGGCTGGACGCGGTGCCGTACCTGTTCGCCCGCGAGGGGACCAACTGCGAGAACCTCCCGGAGACCCACGAGTTCCTGCGCCGGGTCCGCAAGGAGATCGACGCGGACTACCCGGACACCGTGCTGCTGGCCGAGGCCAACCAGTGGCCGGAGGACGTCGTCGACTACTTCGGGGACTTCTCCTCCGGCGGCGACGAGTGCCACATGGCCTTCCACTTCCCGGTGATGCCGCGGATCTTCATGGCGGTCCGCCGGGAGTCGCGCTACCCGGTCTCGGAGATCCTGGCCAAGACCCCGACCATCCCCGGCAACTGCCAGTGGGGGATCTTCCTGCGCAACCACGACGAGCTGACCCTGGAGATGGTCACCGACGAGGAGCGCGACTACATGTACGCGGAGTACGCCAAGGACCCGCGGATGCGGGCCAACGTGGGCATCCGCCGCCGGCTCTCCCCGCTGCTGGAGAACGACCGCAACCAGGTCGAGCTGTTCACCGCCCTGCTGCTCTCGCTGCCCGGCTCGCCGGTCCTCTACTACGGGGACGAGATCGGCATGGGCGACAACATCTGGCTCGGCGACCGGGACGGCGTCCGCACCCCGATGCAGTGGACCCCGGACCGCAACGCGGGTTTCTCCTCGGCCGACCCGGGCAGGCTCAGTCTGCCGCCCATCATGGACCCGGTGTACGGCTATCAGGTGACCAACGTCGAGGCGCAGCAGAGCAGTTCGAGCTCGCTGCTGCACTGGACGCGTCGCATGATCGAGATCCGCAAGCTCAATCCGGCGTTCGGCCTCGGCAGCTACACCGAACTGCCCTCCAGCAATCCCGCGGTCCTGGCCTTCGTGCGCGAGCACGAGGGTGACCTGGTCATGTGCGTGAACAACTTCTCGCGGTTCGCGCAGCCGACCGAGTTGGATCTGCGGCGGTACGGGGGACGCTACCCGGTGGAGCTGATCGGCGGTGTGCGCTTCCCGTCCATCGGCGAGTGGCCGTACCTGCTGACCCTGGCCGGGCACGGCTTCTACTGGTTCCAGCTGCGCAACCCTCGCAAGCAGTGAAGTAACGATCAGTCAGTTCACATGCCACAGGCCCCGGGGGCGCGAAGCACGATCTCGCGCCCCCGGGCTCCGCTCTGCACCACCGCGTACGGAGAACAGCCCAACGGCCACCCACACTATGGCGTGACACCCGAGCCAGGCTCGCGTGCCGTCGCCGCCGCGCCGCCGAAATCCGGAAGACTGACGGACCCGGCCAGACCCGTCGGGCAGTCGGCCCGCTTCCGGGGAAAGGGAGTCATGTCCGAAACCTCCCGTTCTCAGGCCCACCTGCACCAAGATCCGTCCGGAGCGGCCACCGCCCCGGTCGGAGCGCGGAGCACCGGGGTCCGGAGAACCGCTGTCGGGGTCAGCGAGCTGGTCCAGTCCGCCCTGCCGCTGATCGCGGCCTGGCTGCCCGGCCAGCGCTGGTACGCGGGCAAGGGGCGCGCGATCACCGGGCTCACGCCCTTGGTCGGCACCCCGCTCCAGGTCGGCGACCCGGCCCTGCTCCACCTGCTGCTGCGGGTCGAGTACGCGGGCGACGACTCGCCCGGCGAGATCTACCAGCTGATGCTCGGGATCCGTTCCCAGCACTCCCTGGGCCTGCCGCCGACCGCCGTGCTCGGGCGGCTGACCGGCGGCCAGCACGACGGCGCCGCGCTCTACGACGCGGTGCACGACCCGGAGCTGACGGGCCGTCTGCTGGAGCACCTGGCCACCGGTGACCGGTTCGGCGCGCTGTCGTTCCGCCGCACCCCGGGCCCGGGCCTGCCCGCCCACCTGCCCGGCCGGGCCTCCACCGCCGAGCAGTCCAACAGCTCGGTGATCTACGGCACCGAGTTCATCCTCAAGCTGTTCCGCCGGATCAGCCCCGGCACCAACCCGGACCTGGAGCTCTCGCTCGCGCTCTCCCGGGCCGGCTCCACCCGGATCCCCCGGGTGGCCGCCTGGTTCGAGAGCCGGATGGAGGGGGCCGAACCGGCCACCCTCGGCCTGCTCCAGCGCTACCTGCCGGACGCCGAGGACGGCTGGGTGCTCGCCCTGGACCAGGTCGGCCGGCTCAAGGGCGACCCCTCCCCCGGCAACTTCGCGATCGAGGCGCACCGGCTCGGCCGGGCCACCGCCGAGGTCCACCGGGTGCTGGCCCGCTCCATGCCGGTGGCCCGCCTGGACCGCGCCCAGACCAGCCTGCTGGCCGCCCAGATGGCCGACCGGCTGGACCGGGCGGTCACCGCCGTGCCCGGCCTGGCCCGGTACCGCACCGCGCTGCGGGCCGCCTTCCGCGCCCTGACGGCGGATCACCTGGACGGCCTCTCGGTCCAGCGCATCCACGGCGACCTGCACCTGGGCCAGGCGATGCGCACCCCGCACGGCTGGGTCCTGCTGGACTTCGAGGGCGAGCCCGCGAAGCCGCTGGCCGAGCGCAGGCTCCCGCAGCCGGCGCTGCGCGACGTGGCCGCCATGCTGCGCTCCTTCGACTACGCCGCGGCCCACCTGCTGGCCGGCACCCCGGCCGACCCGGAGCTGGCCCACCTGGCCGCCGCCTGGGCCGGGCGCAACCGCACCGCGTACTGCGCGGGCTACACCGCCGGCGGCGGGACGGACCCGCACTCGGCGCCGGAGCTGATGCGCGCGCTGGAGATCGACAAGGCGGTCTACGAGGTGGTCTACGAGGCCCGGCACCGGCCGAGCTGGCTCCCCATCCCGCTGGCCGCCATCAACCGCCTGGCCCTCACCGTCTGACGCCGCGTCCGCCCCTCCCCCGCTTCCCCCGCTTCCCCCTTCTCCACCGCTCGGCCCCGCTCAGCCCCGCCCCGACGATCCGCCCGACCCCCCGCAGGAGGACCCCGCCGTGACCCCGCCCGGCCAGAAGCGCGACCGCAGCACACCCGTGCCCGCCACCTTCCTGCCCGAGCGGCCCGGCGATCCGGCCCACCGCCGCGTCAAGCCCCGCCCCGGGCGCACCCACCCGCCGGCCCCGCCCCGCCCCGTCGCGGTCACGGCGGAGCCGACGGCACTCACCCCGGAGCCCTCACCGGAGCCCTCGCCCGAGCCCGCCACCACAGCGCCCGCCCGCCGCGCGGAGACCGCGCTGCGGCTGCCCGAGGCCCCGCTGCCCCCCGGCGAGATCGACCGGCTGCTCTCCGGCGAGCACCACGACCCGCACTCCCTGCTCGGCGCCCACCTCACCACCGAGGGCGTGACGATCCGGGTGCTGCGCCCGTTCGCCGAACGCGTGGTGGTGCTCACCGGGCAGGGGCCGGTGGAGCTGACCCACCTCCAGCGCGGCCTGTTCACCGGCCTGCTGACGGGCCTTCCGGAGATCCCGGCGTACTCGCTCCGGGTGAGCTACCCCGGCGGCGAGCCGCTGGAGCAGCAGGACGGCTACCGGCTGCCGCCCACCCTGGGCGAGCTGGACCTGCACCTGATCCGGGAGGGCCGGCACGAGCAGCTCTGGCGGGCGCTCGGCAGCCAGGTCCGCACGGTGGCCGGGATCGCCGGCACCGCCTTCGCGGTCTGGGCCCCGAACGCCACCGGCGTGCGGGTGATCGGCGACTTCAACCACTGGGACGGCACCGGCCACCCGATGCGCTCGCTGGGCTCCTCCGGGGTCTGGGAGCTCTTCGTGCCGGGGCTGGCCGAGGGCACCACGTACAAGTACGAGATCCACACCCGGCACGGCCAGGTGCTGGAGAAGGCCGACCCGCTGGCCCGGGCCACCCAGGTGCCGCCGGCCACCGCCTCGGTGGTGACCAGCTCGGCGTACGAGTGGGACGACCGGGAGTGGATGGCCCGCCGGGAGCGCACGGTGCACCACCGGGCCCCGATGTCGGTCTACGAGCTCCACCTCGCCTCCTGGCGGCCGGAGTTGACCACCTACCGCGAGCTGGCCGCCGAACTCCCCGGCTACCTGAAGGACCTGGGCTTCACCCACGTGGAGTTCATGCCGGTGATGGAGCACCCCTTCGGGGGCTCCTGGGGCTACCAGGTGACCGGCTTCTACGCGCCGACCTCCCGGCTGGGCTCCCCCGACGACTTCCGCTTCCTGGTGGACACCCTGCACCGGCACGGCATCGGCGTGATCGTCGACTGGGTGCCCGCGCACTTCCCCAAGGACGCCTTCGCGCTGGCCCGCTTCGACGGCGAGCCGCTCTACGAGCCGGCCGACCCGCTGCGCGCCGAGCACCCGGACTGGGGCACCCTGGAGTTCGACTACGCCCGCACCGAGGTGCGCAACTTCCTGGTGGCCAACGCGGTCTACTGGTGCGAGGAGTTCCACGTCGACGGCCTGCGGGTGGACGCGGTGGCCTCGATGCTCTACCTCGACTACTCCCGCGAGGGCGGTGCCTGGACCCCGAACCAGTACGGCGGGCGGGAGAACCTGGACGCCGTCGCCTTCCTCCAGGAGATGAACGCCACCGTCTACCGGCGCTGCCCCGGCGTGGTCACCATCGCCGAGGAGTCCACCGCCTGGGACGGCGTCACCCGGCCCACCGACTCCGGCGGCCTGGGCTTCGGCCTGAAGTGGAACATGGGCTGGATGCACGACTCCCTGGTCTACATGTCCAAGGAGCCGGTGCACCGCAAGCACCACCACGACGAGATCACCTTCTCCCTGGTGTACGCCTGGTCGGAGAACTACGTGCTGCCGATCTCGCACGACGAGGTGGTGCACGGCAAGCGCGCCCTGGTCTCCAAGATGCCCGGCGACTGGTGGCAGCAGCGGGCCAACCACCGGGCCTACCTGGGCTTCATGTGGGCCCACCCGGGCAAGCAACTGCTGTTCATGGGACAGGAGTTCGCCCAGGGCGCGGAGTGGAGCCACGAGGACGGCCCGCAGTGGTGGGTGCTCGCCGAGGACTGGCCGGCCGCCGGGGACCACCTCGGCGTGCGCCGCCTGGTGGCCGACCTCAACCACACCTACCTGGCCACCCCCGCCCTCTGGGAGCAGGACACCACCCCGGACGGGTTCCGCTGGCTGGACGGCGGCGCGGCCGAGGACAACCTGCTCTCCTTCGTCCGCCACGCCGCCGACGGCACCCCGCTGGTCGCGGTCTGCAACTTCTCCCCCGTGGTCCGCCACGGCCACCGCGTCGGCCTGCCCCAGCTCCCGGGCCGCGAGCAGCTCTGGGAAGAGGTGCTCAACACCGACGCCGAGCAGTACGGCGGCAGCGGCATCGCCAACTCCCACCCCGTCAAGTCCGAGGCCACCCCCTGGAACGGCCAGCCCCGCAGCACGGAACTGGTCCTTCCCCCGCTCTCCACCATCTGGCTCCGCCCGGCCTGACCGTGCCCGCCCGACGCGCACCGACGTCCCCCGGACCGAGCCTGCCGCCGCCACCCGGGCGTCGGCGGGCTCGGACGGCTTCGGCTGACCGGCCGTCAGGGCCCTGTGGCCCGACGGTCCGGTGACCTTCGTCCCTTGCCTCCGACGGGTGTGCGCACATGCGGACGTCCCTCACCAGTGCGAATGTATGGTCGATGTGACCGCTGACTGAGGGACGACCGAAACGGAGCTGCCAGGTGGCGCGCAGCGTGTACGTGACCGGGATCGACCGGGGGGACGGCCGTCAGGCGGTCGAACTCGGGGTCATGGAACTGCTCACCCGTCAGGTGGACCGGGTCGGGGTCTTCCGGCCGCTGGTCCACGCGAACGCGCCCGGCGAGGCCGGGTCGGACCACGTGGTGGAGCTGCTGCGCGACCGGTACCGGCTGGACCTGCCGACCAACGAGCTCTACGGCCTGACCTACGAGGAGGCCGCCGCCCTGCAGGCCGCCCAGGGCCAGGACGAGCTGGTCTCCGCCCTGGTCGAGCGCTTCCACGCGCTGGAGCGCCGCTGCCAGGCCGTACTGGTGCTGGGCACCGACTTCGCGGACACCAACATCCCGGACGAGCTCGCCTTCAACGCCCGCCTCGCCAACGAGTTCGGCGCCTGGGTGCTGCCGGTGGTCGGCGGCCACGACGAGGACCCGACGGCGGTCATCGCCGAGGTGCGCAACGCCCACCGGGCCTACCGCGACCTGGGTTGCTCGGTGCTGGCGATGATCGCCAACCGGGTGGCCCCCGGCGCCAAGCAGCAGATCCAGCGGGTGCTGGCCGAGAAGCTCTCCGTCCCGTCCTACGTGCTCCCGGAGGAGCCCGCCCTGGCCGCCCCCACGGTGGCCCAGCTGGTCGAGGCGACCGGCGCCGAGGTGCTGCTCGGCGACGCGGCCGGGCTGGCCCGGGACGTCCGCGGCTTCGTCTTCGGCGGCGCCATGCTGCCGACCTTCCTGAACGCGCTGACCGACGGCGCCCTGGTGGTCACCCCCGGGGACCGGGCCGACCTGGTGATCGGCTCGCTGGCCGCGCACGCGGCGGGCGCCCCGCCGATCGCCGGCGTGCTGCTGACCCTCGGTCAGCACCCCGGGCCTAACGTGATGGCGCTGGCCGGCCGGCTGGCCCCCGGCACCCCGGTGGCCGTGGTCCCCGAGGGCAGCTGGCTGACCGCCGCCGCCCTCACCCACCTGGAGGGCCGGATCGGCCCGGCCAGCCCGCGGAAGGCCGAGATCGCCCTCGGACTCTTCGAACTCCACGTGGACACCGCCGAGTTGACCAAGCGGATCGAGCTCGGCAAGTCCGAGCGGGTCACCCCGATGATGTTCGAGCACGAGCTGCTGGAGCGGGCCAGGTCGGCCCGCCGGCACGTGGTGCTCCCCGAGGGCACCGAGGAGCGGGTGCTGCGCGCCGCCGAGGTGCTGCTGCGCCGCAACATCTGCGACCTCACCCTGCTGGGCCAGCCGGACGAGGTGCGCCGCAAGGCGGCCGCGCTCGGCATCGCCGTCCCCGCCGAGACTCCGCACACCGAGACCGGGGAGCGCGACGGCGCCCGGCTGCGGATCGTCGACCCGGCCACCAGCCCGCTGCGCCAGCAGTTCGCCGAGCTCTACGCCAAGCTGCGCGCCCACAAGGGCATGACGGTGGAGCTGGCCCTGGACGTGGTCACCGACGTCTCCTACTTCGGCACCCTGATGGTCCAGGAGGGCATCGCCGACGGCATGGTCTCCGGCGCGGTGCACTCCACCGCGGCCACCATCCGCCCGGCCTTCGAGGTGATCAAGACCTCGCCCGGCGCGGCGATCGTCTCCTCGGTCTTCTTCATGTGCCTGGCCGACAAGGTGCTGGTCTACGGCGACTGCGCGGTCAACCCCGACCCGGACGCCCAGCAGCTGGCCGACATCGCCATCCAGGCGGCCGGCACCGCGGCCCAGTTCGGCGTGGAGCCCCGGGTCGCGATGCTCTCCTACTCCACCGGCACCTCCGGCTCCGGCGTGGACGTGGACAAGGTCCGCAAGGCCACCGAGCTGGTCCGCGAGCTGCGCCCGGACATCCTGGTCGAGGGCCCGATCCAGTACGACGCGGCGGTCGACCCGAACGTGGCCGCCACCAAGCTGCCCGGCTCCGAGGTCGCCGGACGGGCCACCGTGCTGATCTTCCCCGACCTCAACACGGGCAACAACACCTACAAGGCCGTGCAGCGCTCGGCCGGGGCCGTGGCCGTCGGCCCGGTCCTCCAGGGCCTGCGCAAGCCGGTCAACGACCTGTCCCGGGGGGCGCTGGTCCAGGACATCGTGAACACCGTCGCCATCACCGCCATCCAGGCCCAGGGCCAGGGACAGGCGCAGAACCAAGGAGCCGCCTCGTGACCGGAGCCACCCGGGTACTCGTCCTCAACGCCGGGTCCTCCTCGGTCAAGTACCAGCTGATCGACATGGTGGACGGCTCCCGGCTGGCCTCCGGCCTGGTCGAGCGGATCGGCGAGAGCGGCGGCCGCCTGGTGCACGCCCCGCACGGCCGGGAGAAGCGCGAGGTCTCGGCGCTGTTCGCCGACCACGCCGCCGCGCTCAAGGCGGTCGCCGAGGAGCTGACCGCCGACGGCCTCGGCCTGGACTCCCCCGAGCTGGCCGCGATCGGCCACCGGGTGGTGCACGGCGGGCTGCGGTTCACCGAGCCGACCCTGGTCACCGAGGAGGTGCTGGCCGAGATCCGCCGGCTGATCCCGGTCGCCCCGCTGCACAACCCCGCCAACATCACCGGCATCGAGGTGGCCCGGGCGCTGCGCCCCGACCTCCCGCAGGTCGCGGTCTTCGACACCGCCTTCCACGCCACCATGCCGGAGTACGCGGCCCGCTACGCGATCGACCGGAAGACCGCCGACGAGCACCGGGTGCGCCGCTACGGCTTCCACGGCACCTCGCACCAGTACGTCTCCCGGGCCACCGCCCGGCTGCTCGGCAAGGATCCGGCCGAGGTCAACGTGATCGTGCTGCACCTGGGCAACGGCGGCTCGGTCTCGGCCGTCTCCGGCGGGGTCTGCGTGGACACCTCGATGGGCCTGACTCCGCTGGAGGGCCTGGTGATGGGCACTCGTTCGGGTGACATCGACCCGGGCGTGGTCTTCCACCTGCACCGGGTGGGCGGCCTGAGCATCGATCAGATCGACGAGCTGCTGAACCGCCGCTCCGGCCTGCTGGGCCTGTGCGGGGACAACGACATGCGCGAGGTGATGCGCCGCGCCGAGGAGGGCGACGCCGAGGCGAAGCTGGCCTTCGACGCCTACGTGCACCGGCTGCGCAAGTACCTCGGCGGCTACTACGCCGTGCTCGGCCGGGTGGACGCGGTGGCCTTCACGGCCGGGGTGGGCGAGAACGCCGCCCCCGTCCGGGCGGCCGCCTGCGCCGGGCTGGAGGAGCTCGGCATCGCGGTGGACCCCGAGCTGAACGCGGTCCGCTCCGGCGAGGCCCGGGTGATCTCGCCCGAGTACTCCCGGGTCGCGGTGGCGGTGGTGCCGACCGACGAGGAGCTGGAAATCGCCAGGCAGTCCTTCGCTCTGGTACACCAAACCTGACGAACCATCAGCATCCCATCCCTCGGGACAGTTCGTTGACGATTCCTCAGCTTTCGGGCCGAATGCACCGATAACACGAACGGATAGACTGACCGATATGCGCCGAGCGAAAATTGTCTGCACCCTGGGTCCCGCCACGGACTCCTACGAACAGCTGAAGGCCATCGTCGAAGCGGGCATGAACGTCGCCCGACTGAACATGAGCCACGGCTCCCACGCCGAGCACGAGGAGCGGTACCGCAAGGTCCGCCAGGTGTCCCAGGACACCGGTCGCACCATCGGCATCCTCGCCGACCTCCAGGGCCCGAAGATCCGCCTGGCGACCTTCGCCAACGGCCCGGTCACGGTCGACAACGGTGACGAGTTCACCATCACCACCGAGGACGTGCCGGGCGACCAGCACATCTGCGGCACCACCTACAAGGGCCTGCCCGGCGACGTGAAGCCCGGCGACCCGGTCCTGATCAACGACGGCGTCATCGCCCTGGAGGTCGTCAGCGTCGACGGCCCCCGCGTGAAGACCGTGGTCGTCGAGGGCGGCGTGCTCTCGAACAACAAGGGGATCAACCTCCCCGGCGCGGCGGTCAACGTGCCGGCCCTGTCCGAGAAGGACAAGGAGGACCTGCGCTTCGCCCTGGAGCTCGGCGTCGACATGGTCGCGCTGTCCTTCGTGCGGAACGCGGCCGACATCGACGACGTGCACAAGGTCATGGACGAGGTCGGCATTCGTGTGCCGGTCATCGCCAAGATCGAGAAGCCGCAGGCGGTCGAGGCGATGGAGGAGATCGTCCTCGCCTTCGACGCCATCATGGTGGCCCGCGGCGACCTGGCGGTCGAGTACCCGCTGGAGAAGGTGCCGCTGGTCCAGAAGCAGCTGATCACCCTGGCCCGCCGCAACGCCAAGCCGGTCATCGTCGCCACCCAGATGATGGAGTCGATGATCCACGCCTCGCGGCCGACCCGCGCCGAGGTCTCGGACGTCGCCAACGCCATCCTGGACGGCGCGGACGCGATCATGCTCTCCGCCGAGTCCAGCGTCGGCAAGTACCCGGTCGAGACGGTCAAGACCATGAGCCGGATCGCCGAGACGGCCGAGGAGGAGCTGCTCGCGCAGGGCCTCCAGCCGCTCAACCCGGGCCGCAAGCCGCGCACCCAGGGCGGCTCGATCGCCCGCGCCGCCTGCGAGCTGGGTGACTTCCTCAACGCCAAGGCGCTGGTCGCGTTCACCAAGTCCGGTGACACCGCCCGCCGCCTGTCCCGCTACCGCTCGCCGATCCCGGTGATCGCCTTCACCCCGGACGCCGCGACCCGCGCCCAGCTCTCGCTGAGCTGGGGCGTCGAGGCGTACGTCACCGAGCAGGTGGACACCACCGACGCGATGGTCGCCCAGGTCGACCAGGAGCTGCTCGCCCTGAGCCGGCTGAACGAGGGCGACACCGTCATCGTCACCGCCGGCTCCCCGCCCGGCATCCCCGGCAACACCAACATGGTCCAGGTCCACCACCTGGGCACCCGCTCCTGACCCTGCGGGAACGCCGAACGGGCCGTCACCTCCTCGGAGGTGACGGCCCGTTCGCTTCGCGTCCTAGTAAGGCGTCTGGTCGTTGTAGAGCCGCATGCCGGGGATCTTCAGCGTGCCGCCGAACTGCCCGGCCTGCACGGCCTTGGCGTCCTTCAGCTTGAGGTCCAGCGGGATCGGGACGGTGCTGAGCATGTCCCAGAGCCAGCGCGGCAGGGTGTCCGGGGTGAGGGTGATCTCGCCCAGGTCGATCGGGATCGGCAGGCCGATCACCTCGGTGAGGTGGCCGGACAGGCTCTCCACGTACATGGTGACCGGGCCCTGGCGCATCGTCGAGGTGGTGCCCGGTCCGCCCTTCACGTGGAAGGTGTAGCCCGGCACCTCGATCGTCGACATGTCGAGGTTCTCGATGTCCACGGAGGCGGTGGTGAACTTGAGCACCCGCTTGGTGCCGGTCGGCGTCCGGACGTCGTAGACGCCGTTGAAGACCGAGCCGTGCAGGGCCAGCAGGGTGGAGCGCAGCGTCCAGTTCTGCTCCGGCACCACGTGCCCGGGGCCGGCCGCCAGCGCCTTCGCCGAACGGGTGTCCACCGCGCAGTTGGGGTCGGCCGAGGGGCTCGCCGAACCGCTCGGCGCGGCACCGGGCTTGGCCTTCTCGGCGGACTTCGCGGACGGGCTCGCCGCCGCCTTGGCCGAGGGGGCCGAGGAGGGCTGCGCGGCCGGGGACTGCGGGGCCGCGCTCGTGCCGGTGCGCGACTGCGGGGTCCCGGCGGCCGGGGTCGGCGTGGCCGGCTGACCCGGGCCGGTCGCCGGGGTCGGCGTGGCCTGGGCCGGCTTCGGGGGCTGCGCCGGGGTCGGGGTCGGGCTCGGCGACTTCGGCGTGAAGACGCCGAGCAGGTCGTCGATCAGCCCGGCCTGGGACACCTTCGCGGTGCCGGAACCGCCCAGCGCGACCGCGTTGCTGACGGTCCGTCCGCCGCCCGTGAGGCTCGCCGCGGTCGGCGAGGCGGACGGAGCGGACGGGGCCGACGGGCTCGCGGGCGCGGAGGGCACCGTGCTGGGCAGGCCGGGGCCGGGGAGCGGGGTCAGCTCGCTCTTCGGGACCGGGGTCTCCTCCAGGATGGCGTCCGGCGCGGTGGCCGCACCGCAGGAGGTCTTCGGCTCGGCCTGCGCCAGGGTCGGGATCGCGCCCATCAGCAGCGCGGTCGGCACCGCGGCCAGCGCGAACGCGCGGCCCCGCAGCCGCCCGGTGCGGCGCGGCGCGGCGTGCCGGGGGCCGGGCACCGAGGCCGCGCCCGGCTCGACTGCGTCGGTCACCGCTGCTCCCCCTGCTCGGGCTGCGCCGGCTGCTCCAAGGCGGTGCGCTGGACGGGAAGCGCCTCGGTCTGCGCGGCCTGGTCGGTCTGCTCGGGAGCGGCCTGGAACTGCGCGACCTGCTGCCCGTCGGCCGGGTACTCCGTGAACTCGGCGCCGATCACCGGCGGTTCGGCCTCGTTCGGCGCCCAGGAGACCAGCAGGCCGCCGGCCACCAGGCCGAGGATCAGGCCGAGTCCGAAGCCGCCCAGGTTGGACATCGGGATGGAGACCAGCGCGAGGATGGTGGTGGCGACCCCGGCGAAGACCCGGACGACCGGCTGGAACCAGCCGGTGAGGCCGAGCGCGATCATCAGCAGGCCGATGACCAGCGAGCCGGCGCCGGCCGTGGTGGCCATCTGCACCGTCATCCCGTTGAGGTTGAGGCTGTGGTACGGCAGGTACAGGATCGGCACACCGGCGATCATGGCCAGCAGACCGCCCCAGAAGGGCCTGGAGCGGCGCCAGTTGCGGAACCCGGTCCGTGCACGGTTGAACGGGCTCCCGGCCTCCGGCCAGGACTGGGCAGTTGCGCTGGACACGATGCAACTCCTCGACGGGATCTACGAGGTGGAAGAGCGAGATGGTGCGGCCGGGGACGGCGAAGGCCGGCCCCGGCCTGGTGGACCGTCGTGCGACGGTCCGTCCGACTACTGCGCGGCCGCGTTCGGGTCGAGCACGGAACCGGTCTTCGGCTCCTCGTAGAAGCACTCCTTGCCCTTGCCGTTGCTGCCCAGGAACAGGTCGAGCGACAGGCCGCGAAGCTTGAAGGTGCCGGCCGAGGTGGCGTAGGCGGTCTGCTTCACGTTGGTGAGCTTGGCGGTCTTGGCGGCCTGCGAGAAGCCGATCGCGCCGGCCGGCTTGCCGGTGCCGAGCGCGCTCTTCCAGTCCTTGGTGGCGGTGCCGTCGAGGGTGGAGGCGTCCTGGCCGATGTTGATGTTCCCGAACTCCGCGTCACCACGCAGGCTGTCCAGGTCGATCAGCAGGTTCTCGGCCTCGACCTGACGGTTCACGTCGTCGCTGTTGCCGGCCTCGAGGCGCATGGTGACCTCGGGCAGCTTCAGACCGAGCAGGCTCGGGGTGGTGACCACCGACTGGCACATGTTCTTGAGGCGGGCCTTGTCGAACGCCGAGATGGCGACCGGGTGGACCTTGCCGTTGACCTCGGCGTCGAAGGAACCGAACTGGGCGAACTTCTCACCGTTCAGCTCGTCGACGGTGACCTTGAAGCGCTGCCCGGAGACGGCGAACGAGGCCGCGAGGGCACTGTTGGCGATGCCCACGCCGATCGCGGCGGTGGCCGCGATGCTGGGGACCATCACGAGCGCGAAGCGCTTCCAGCGGGTCTTGCCGAAAGTCTGGGACATGCGTGTCCTCCTTCTGGGACGCACATCTCCTGGCCGTGCCGGGCCACCCGTGCCCGGCGCCGACCTGGGATGGGAGAGAGCTGCGTCCTCGGTAGCGGCGACAACCAACGACCGCACGGATGTGCAGCCGAAGAAGGACAGGAACCGCGTGTGGGATCTGCGGATACCCCCCTGCCCTCCGACCGCCGGCGGGGACCGGCGGCGGCCCGGCGGGGACCTCTGGAGAGAGGACCGGGCGTCGCCGATCGTGCTTGAATCCCAGGCGAAGTACAAGAGGTGCGTTACTGACGGGTAATCCAACATCAGCACCCGTTGATCATGGAATCCAAGGCGCCATCACGGACAGTGACACCAGCCCGCCCGACCGGGGGCTTCATCCAGTGGAAACAGGGACGAAACACCCCCCATCGTCACCAGAGGTGACGAGTGGGGGGTGTGGTCAAGATTTGATAAACGCCTGTGGATTCCTGCGCAATGTCGCCAAATCTCCCACGGCACCGCAGGTCACACGCCGTGCCAGGGTCGTGCTCAGAACAGCACCCGGGCCAGCGCGGTGCGCGCCCTGACGACCCTCTCGTCCTCGGCGCCGATCACCTCGAACAGCTCCAGCAGCCGGAGCCGGGCGGTGTCCCGGTCCTCGCCGAAGGTGCGGCCCACGGTGTCCACCAGGCGCCCGAAGGCGTCCTCGACGTGACCGCCCACCAGGTCCAGGTCGGCCGCGTCCAGCTGGGCCGCCACGTCCTTGGGACCGGCGGCGGCCGCCGTGCGGACCACCTGCGGGTCCAACTTCTCGACCCGGTGCAGGAGTTCGGCCTGTGCCAGGCCGAGCTTGGCCTCGGTGTTCCCCGGCTGGTCGGTCAGCACGTTCTTGTACGCCTGGATCGCGCCGCCCAGATCACCGCGGTCCAGCGCGTCGTGCGCGGCGGACAGCGCCGGGTCCTCCGGGCGGACCGGCGCGACGGGGGCGCCGTCCGCGGAGACCGCGCCGCCGACGATGCCGAAGCGCTGCTCGGCGACGGCGATCAGCTGGTCCAGCACCTTGCGGACGTTGGCCTCGTTCTCGGCGCCCTGGAAGAGCGGCACCAACTGGCCCGCCACCACGGCCATCACGGCCGGGATGCCCTGAATGCCGAACTGCTGGGCGATCAGCTGGTTGGCGTCGACGTCGATCTTGGCGAGCACGATCCGGCCGGCGTACTCCTCGGCCAGGCGCTCCAGGATCGGGCTGAGCTGCTTGCACGGCCCGCACCACTCGGCCCAGAAGTCCACCACCACCGGGACCTCGGCGGAGCGCTGCACCACCTCGGCCTCGAAGGTGTCCTCGCTGACGTCGATGACCAGCGGGTAGGCGGCGGAGGCGGAGTCGTCCGCACCCCCGGCCGCCGCTTGGCGGGCCCGCTCGGCCCGGACCTGCTCGGCCTTCTGCGCGGCCTCACCGGCCGCCTTCACTGCGGCGAGGTCGACCGCACCACGCAGGGCGGAGCTGTTGAGACGCGAATTCGGTGACTGCATGGCACCATCCTCCCCCGTCCGCGCCCCCGACGTGTGCCAACCGCCGGGAAAAGGCCCGGTGGAACTGCCGGTCGCCCGGCACCGCCGGGCGGTCCCCCCGGCGTCGGCGGGAGTCGCCTCCCGGCGTAGTCGAAGGAGGGCCGGCGCGGATCCCCACCCGCGCCCCGCGTCCGCCCGATCCCTGGGCCGGACGCGTGGTTGTCGCTCTATTCGCTACGAGTCGTAGCGTATCTGCTCACCGGGCCGGTGCCGCAAGCCCTTCCGGGCCGGTGGGGACGTGAGCTGCCCCACTTTCCCCCGGCCTGCGGATGCCGCTCCGGCCAGTCTGTCGCTACCGTGTGCAGGCCAAGTTACTTGCAGGTAAACCGTAGGAGGCTCGGTGGCCCCCACCACCCGGCAGCCCGCCCCGGAACCGGACGCGGCCCTCACCGCGGACAACGCTCCGGCCCTCGCTCCCGCTCCCGCGCACCCGCGCGGCAAGGGGCGGCCGCGCAGCGCCGCCGCCGACACCGCCATCCTCGACGCGACCAGGGCCGCCCTCGCCGAGCTCGGCTGGGGCGGGCTCACCATGGGCCACGTGGCGGCCCGGGCCGGCGTCGCCAAGACCACCCTCTACCGGCGCTGGCCCTCCAAGAACGAACTGGTGGTCGACGCCGTCGCCAGCCTCTTCGACGACCTGGAGGTCGCCGACCTCGGCAGCCTGCGGGCCGACATCGAGGCGGTGGTCTTCCGCTTCGCCGAGCTCCTCGCCCGCCCCGAGACCCAGGCCGCCCTGCTCGCCCTGTTCGCCGAGGGCACCCGCGACCCGCTGCTGCGGCGGCGCATCCGCGAGCGGATCGTCGACCCGCAGAAGCACCTGGTCCAGCAGGGCCGGCTCAACGCCCAGCGCCGCGGCGAACTCGGACCGGACCTGGACGAGGCCACCGCCTGCGAGGAGATCGCCATCATCTTCGACACCATCGCCGGCACCGTCGAACACCGCATGCTGGTCAGCGGCGAACCCGTCACCCCGGACTGGGTGCACCGCTTCACCACCCTGCTCCTCAACCCCCTCCCGGGCCTGCTGGGCGGCTGAGGCGGCGGCGCCGAGGACGCCCGGGGCACCCGGGCCGCCGGTCATACCGTGGTACGACCCCGCGGTCGGCTCCCCGGTATGACGACGGGTCAGGTGGTCGCCGGGCAGGGTGGGTCCCGTCAGCCGGACCGACCGAGAAGGTGCCCACGATGCCGTCCACGACCCTCGCCCACCCCCGCCACCTCGCCACCGACGCCCTCCGGGCCGGCCTCGCGCTGCCCACCGGGCTGCTCCGGACCGCCCGGGCCGGGCGGGGAGCCGGCCGGCCCCTGGCACGGAGCGTGCTCGGGCTGCCGCTGGACCTGACGGCCCTGGTCCTGGTCGCCTACGCGGTCTTCAACACCGTGCGGAACTTCGGGTACCCGCTCTGGTACGGGGACACCGACTACCACCAGGCCTGGGGCGGGCCGACGATGGCCGGCGTCTGGGCGGTGCACGCCCTCGGCTGGGCCGCCTGCCTCTACGTGCTGGCGCGCTGGCCGCTGCGGTGGATCCGGCGCGGGCAGCGCGCGCTGGACTCCCGGCTGGGCTGAGCGACCGCGCCCCGGCGGCCGCCCTCCTGACGGCGGCTCGGGTGTGGCGGCGGCTCAAGCGTGGCGGCGGTTCGGCCCGGCGCGATTCAGACCTGGTAGCGGTCCGGGGCGAAGGCATCGAGGTGGGCGGCGACCCAGGCGGAGGTCTCCCGCAGGCCTTGGTCGAGGGTCACCCGGGGCTGCCAGCCGGTGAGTTCGCGGGCCAGGCGGTTGTCGGAGAGCAGCCGCTCGACCTCGCTGCCGCCGGGCCGCAGCCGGCCCGGGTCGGTGACCACCTCGGCCTCGCGGCCCGAGGCGGCGATCAGCCGGTGGGCGAGGTCGCCGATGGAGATCTCCCGACCGGTGCCGAGGTTGAGCACCCGGCCCAGCGCCGCCTCGGACCGCGCCGCCGCCAGGAAGCCCTCCGCGGTGTCGGTGGCGAAGGTGAAGTCCCGGGTCGGGGTGGTCGAGCCGAGCCTGATCTGCCGGGCACCGGAGTGGAGTTGGGCCAGGATGGTGGGGATCACCGCCCGGGCGGACTGCCGCGGGCCGTAGGTGTTGAACGGCCGGACCACCGTCACCGGCAGCTCGAAGGAGTGCCAGTGCGCGAGCGCCGCCATGTCGGCGCCGATCTTCGAGGCGGAGTACGGCGACTGCGGCTGCAGCGGGTGCTCCTCGGTGATCGGCACCGTCCGCGCCGTGCCGTACACCTCGCTGGTGGAGGTGTGCACCATCCGGGCCCCGTGCCGCAGGCAGGCCGCCGCGACGTTCTGGGTGCCGACCACGTTGGTCTGCACGTACGCCTCGGGCGCCTGGTAGCTGTACGGGATGCCGATCAGCGCGGCCAGGTGGAAGACGGTGTCGCAGCCCGCCACCGCGTCCTGCACCCGCCCCGGGTCGCGGACGTCCCCGGCGAGCATCTCCACCTGACCACCGCTCAGGTGGCGCGCCAGGTAACCGCGTTCGGCGTACGGCTTGTAGTGCACCAGCGCCCGCACCGACGCACCGCGCGCCACCAGCAGGTCGACCAGCGTCGAGCCGATGAAGCCCTCCGCGCCGGTGACCAGCACGCGCCGTCCGGTCCAGTCCGTCCAGTCGTTCATGCGACCCTCCTCAGGTCTCGGTGGTGTCCGCGGACGGTCCGCAGCACCTTGGCCGCCAGCAGGTCCGCCGCCTCGGCGTGCGTCCCCGGGTCGGCGGCCCGGCCCATCGCGGCCAGCCGGGCCGGATCGGCCAGCAGCGGGCCGGCCAGCTCGGCCAGCCGCCCGGCGGTGCACTCGGCGTCGGGCAGCAGCAGGCCGGCCCCGGCGTCGGTGAGCACCCGGGCGTTGTGGGTCTGGTGGTCGTGCGGAGCGTGCGGGTAGGGCACCAGCACGGCCGGGACGCCGGTGCCGGCCAGCTCCGCCACGGTGGCCGAGCCGGCCCGGCAGACCACCAGGTCGGCGGCGGCGTAGGCGAGGTCCATCCGGTCCAGGTACGGGACGGCCTCCGCGACCGGGTTCCCCGCCAGGCTCGAACGGGCCCGGGCCAGCGCCGCCGGGCCGGTCTTGACGAGCAGTCGGACGTCGTCCCGGCCGCGCCAGAGCTCGGCCAGGCCGAGCGCCGCCTCGGTGAGCCGGGCCGCACCGAGGCTGCCGCCGTTGAAGACCACCAGCCGGGCACCGGGCGGCACGCCGAGCCGCACCCGCGCCTCCGGTCGCAGCCCGGCCCGGTCGAGCCGGGCCAGCGATCCGGCCATCGGCATGCCGACCGTCTCGGCCTCGACGCCGGCCGGCAGGTGGGCCCGGGTGCGGTCGAAGGCCAGGGCGAGGTGCGGGGTGAGCCGGGCGGCGAAGCGGTTGGCCCGGCCGGGCACGGCGTTGGACTCGTGCACCACGCTGGGCAGTCCGGCCATCCGGGCCCCGAGGATCACCGGCGCACTCGGGTAGCCGCCCATGCCCACCGCGATCTGCGCTCCCTGGGCGCGCAGGATCTCCCGGCACTGCGCGCCGGAGCGCAGCAGAGCGGCCGGGAGCAGGTAGCGGCGCAGCCCGAGCGAGGCGTCGAAGGGGATCATGTCCACCGTGTGCAGCCGGTACCCGGCGGCGGGGATCAGGGTGGTCTCCAGGCCGCGCTCGGTGCCGACGAAGGAGATCTCCGCCTCCGGCCTGGCCCGGCGCAGCGCCTCGGCGAGCGCCAGGCCCGGGTAGATGTGGCCACCCGTGCCGCCCGCTCCGATCACCACCGACAAGCTCTGTTCTGTCATGGCCGAGGAGCCTGACGGGGCGTCGTAAGAGAGTTCTAATAGCCCGGTTTGCCATGCTTGTCCCCATGAGCAGCAGCCCGAGGATCCTGGTGGTGGACGACGACCCGGAGGTGCGGGCCGCCGTCGAGGACGGTCTCGCGGTGGCCGGGTACACCACCCGGGGCGCACCGGACGGCCTGGCCGCCCTGGCCGAGCTGGGCGGCTGGGAGCCGGACGCGCTGGTGCTGGACGTGATGATGCCCGGGCTGGACGGCCTGGCGGTCTGCCGGCGGCTGCGCGCCCTCGGCGACCGGACGCCGATCCTGGTGCTCACCGCGAAGGACTCGGTCAGCGACCGGGTGGACGGGCTGGACGCGGGCGCCGACGACTACCTGGCCAAGCCGTTCGCGCTGGACGAGCTGACCGCCCGGCTGCGCGCGCTGCTGCGCCGGGCCGCCCCGGAGGCGACGGACGGGGCGCTGACCCACGGCGACCTGACACTGGATCCGGTGAGCCGGACCGGCCGGCGCGGGGGGCGGCCGCTGGAGTTCACCCGCACCGAGTCGGCCCTGCTGGAGCTGCTGCTGCTCCACCCGGGCCAGGCCCTGCCGCGCGAGCTGGTGATGGAGCGGGTCTGGGGCGCGGACTTCGGGCCGGATTCCAACTCCCTGGCGGTGTACGTTGGTTACCTGCGCCGGAAGCTGGAGGCGGGTGGCGAGCCGAGACTCGTGCACACGGTGCACGGGGTCGGCTACCGCCTCGGTGACGCATGAGCGAGCACGCCCGCTGGCGCAGCCGCCGCCCGCTGCGCACCCGGCTGGCGCTGGCCACCTCGGCGGCGGTGGCCCTGGTCGCGCTGGGCGTGTGCGCCGCCGCCTTCGTGGTGATCCGCTACGAGCTGGTGCACCAACTGGACCTGACGCTCACCCAGCACGCCACCCTGGTGAAGCAGCAGCAGCGCGGGCAGCCCCCGCAGGTGCTGCACGGCGAGTGCGGCTACCTGGCCGCCCCGCCCTGCACCCAGATCGTCCCGGCCGACCCGGGCCGGGACCCGTCGGCGCCCTGGCTGCTGCCGGTCACCGGGGCGACCCGGCAGGTGGCGGCGGGGCGGCGGGCGGCGTACTTCACCGCCGTCACCGTGGACGGGCACCCGGCGCGGATGCTCACCACGCCCTACGAGGCCGAGCCGGGCCGGGCCGTCCAGGTGGCGCTGCGCTCCGACACGGTGGAGCAGGGCGTGCGCCAGGCCGGGGAGCTGCTCGCGGCGGTGGCCGGGGCCGGGGTGCTGCTGGCCGGTGGGCTCGGCTACGCGGTGGCCCGGACCGGGCTGGCCCCGGTGGCCCGGCTGACCTCGACCGCCGAGCGGATCGCCGCCACCCGGGACGCCACCGTCCGGATCGAGCTGCCCGAGGGCCGCGGCGAGGACGAAGTCACCCGGCTGGCACGGGCGTTCAACACCATGCTGGGCGAGCTGGAGCAGTCGGTGACGGCCCGGCGGCGGCTGGTCGCGGACGCCTCGCACGAGCTGCGCACCCCGCTCACGGCACTGCGCACCAACGCCGAACTGCTGGGCCGGGTCGAGCGGTTGACGCCCGAGCAGCGGCAGCGGGCGGCCGCCGGGCTGCAGCGGCAGCTGCGGGAGGTGACCGGCCTGGTGAACGACCTGATCGAGCTGGCCAGGGACGAGGAGCCGCAGGCCCTGGTGGAGACCGTCCGCCTCGACCTGCTGGTGGCGCACTGCGTGGAGACCGCCCGGGGCCACTGGCCCGCCGTGCGCTTCGAGGCCGCCCTGGCCGCCGACGTGACGATCCCGGGCGTCCCGGCCCGGCTGGTGCGGCTGGCGGGGAACCTGCTGGACAACGCGGCCAAGTTCAGCCCGCCCGGCGGCCCGGTCGAAGTGACCCTCACCGAGCGGGAGTTGACGGTGCGGGACCACGGCCCGGGGATCTCCCCGGAGGACCTCCCGCACGTCTTCGACCGCTTCTACCGGGCCCCGTCCGCCCGCGCCCTGCCCGGCTCGGGCCTCGGCCTGGCGATGGCCCGGCAGATCGCCCGGGCCCACGGCCTGGAGCTGGACGCGGAGCGGGCCCCCGGCGGCGGCGCGCTCTTCCGCGTGCGCCTCGGCCGCCGGGGGCCCGGGTGAGGGTCCGTCAGAACCGCGCGGTCTCCTGGTAGATGCCCCACTCGCCGCGCAGCGCGTTGCAGATCTCGCCCAGGGTGGCCTCGGCCCGGATCGCGTCGAGCATCGGCGGGATCATGTTCTCCCCGGAACGGGCGGCCGCCAGCATGGCGTCCAGCCCGGCCCGCACCGCGGCCTCGTCACGCGCGTCCTTGCGGGCGCCGAGCACCCGGACCTGCTCGCGCTCGACCTCGTGGCTGACCCGGAGGATCTCCAGTTCGGGAGTGACGCTGCGCGGGTGGCAGTTGACGCCGACCACGCGCTTGTCGCCCTTCTCCAGCGACTGCTGGTACTGGAAGGCGGCCTCGGCGATCTCACCGGTGAACCAGCCGTCCTCGATGCCGCGCAGGATGCCGGAGGTGATCGGCCCGATCGGGTGGTCGGCCGTCCCCTTGTCGAGGATGCGCTGGAAGATCTCCTCCGCCTGCGCCTCGATCCGGTCGGTCAGCGCCTCCACGTACCAGGAACCGCCCAGCGGGTCGGCCACGTTGGCGACGCCGGTCTCCTCCATCAGCACCTGCTGGGTGCGCAGCGCGATCTCGGCGGCCTGCTCGCTGGGCAGCGCCAGCGTCTCGTCCAGCGCGTTGGTGTGCAGCGACTGGGTGCCGCCGAGCACGGCGGAGAGCGCCTCGACGGCGGTGCGCACCACGTTGTTGTACGGCTGCTGGGCGGTCAGCGAGACGCCCGCCGTCTGGGTGTGGAAGCGCAGCCACTGCGCCTTCTCGGTCTTCGCGCCGTAGCGGTCGCGCATCCACCGGGCCCAGATCCGGCGCGCGGCGCGGAACTTGGCGATCTCCTCGAAGAAGTCCAGGTGCGCGTCGAAGAAGAACGACAGGCCGGGGGCGAAGACGTCCACGTCCAGACCCCGGGAGAGGCCGAGCTCGACGTAGCCGAAGCCGTCGGCCAGGGTGTAGGCGAGCTCCTGCGCGGCCGTCGCCCCGGCCTCGCGGATGTGGTAGCCGGAGACCGAGAGCGGCTTGTAGGCCGGGATGCCGGTGGCGCAGTACTCCATCAGGTCGCCGATCAGGCGCAGGTGCGGCTCGGGGGCGAAGAGCCACTCCTTCTGGGCGATGTACTCCTTGAAGATGTCGGTCTGCAGCGTGCCGTTGAGCACCGAGGGGTCGACGCCCTGGCGCTCGGCCGCCACCAGGTACATGCAGAAGACCGGCACGGCCGGGCCGCTGATGGTCATCGAGGTGGTGACGTCGCCGAGCGGGATGCCGTCGAACAGCACCTCCATGTCGGCGGCCGAGTCGATCGCCACGCCGCAGTGGCCGACCTCGCCGAGCGACTTGGCGTCGTCGGAGTCGTAGCCCATCAGGGTCGGCATGTCGAAGGCGACCGAGAGCCCGCCGCCGCCGGCCTCCAGGATCATCCGGTAGCGCTCGTTGGTCTGCTGCGCGTTCCCGAAGCCGGCGAACTGACGGATCGTCCAGGTGCGGCCGCGGTAGCCGGTGGCGTGCAGACCGCGGGTGAACGGGTACTCGCCCGGCCAGCCGATCCGCTCGAAGCCCTCCACGGGCTGGCCGGGGGCCGGGCCGTAGACCGGCTCGACCTGGTCACCGCTGAGCGTGGTGAAGTCCGCGTCCCGCTTCCGGGCCTTGTCGTAGCGCTGCTGCCAGCGCTGCCGGCCTGCCTCGATGTCCTCGGCGTCCACGTCAGGACTCCACTCAACTCACGGCCGCCGCCCTTGTGGGGCAGGGCACAGCTTCGGCTTGTCCCGACAATTTACTCGGACGTCCTAGTAAATGTCGATGGCTGCCGATGAGCGGGGCCGGGCTGTGTCGGGTCAGGCCTGCGCGGGCTGCTCGGTCACGATCAGCGGGGCGATCTCGCGCGAGACCTTGCGCTCGACGAAGAAGGCGGCGGTCGGGATGGTCCCGGCCAGCAGCACCCAGGCCAGCTTGCCCATCGGCCACTTGGCCTTGGAGCCCAGGTCGAAGGCGAACACCAGGTAGACCACGTAGAGCCACCCGTGCGCGATGCTGACCACCGAGGTGAACGAGGCCGCGGCGGAGCTGTCCAGCGCGTACTTCCCGACCATGCCGAGGGTCAGCAGGATCAGGAGGACGCCGGTGACGTAGGCCAGGGCCCGGTAGCGGGTCAGCACACTCTGCTTCATGGCATCGAGGGTAGCCGCCCTCACGGGCACCGATCCGCGGGGGTCGGCCCGGGCGCTCAGCCCTGGAAGTCGCCGGCCGCGACCCGCAGCGGGAGCAGCACCTCGAAGATCTTCCGGCACTGCTCCTCGCTGTAGCCCTCCAGGCCGAAGTCCATCGCCATCAGCTCCCGGGTGGCCTGCTCGACCACCTCGCGGCCCCGGTCGGTGATCGAGGCCAGCACGCCGCGGCCGTCCAGCGGATTGGGGCGCCGGGCCACCAGACCGGCCCGCTCCAGCCGGTCCACGGTGTTGGTCACGCTGGTCGGATGGACCATCAGCCGCTCGCCGATCTTGGAGAGCGAGAGCTCGCCGGTCCGGCTGAAGGTCAGCAGCACCAGTGCCTCGTACCGGGCGAAGGTCAGCCCGTACGGCTTGACCACCGCGTCCACCCGGCCGAGCAGGATCTGGTGGGCCCGCATCACCGAGGTGATCGCCGGCATCGCGGGCGCACCGCCCCACCGGTCGGTCCAGTGCGCCTCGGCGCGGGCGATCGGGTCGAAGTCGAGAGCTAGCGGCTTGGGCATCGCCCCACCGTACCCGCGAGTCGGCCCTCGGGTAGCGGCTGTCCACGATGGTGGACAGGGGTCACACCTGGCGGGGTCCCGCCAGCGGGGCGGCCGGACCGCCACCGAGCGTGCAGCCGATCGCTACGGTGAGCAACTACCGTCAGGGGAACGGGAGTTGCTGGTTCTCACGGCCCGACGGCGGGCCGCGTCGCGGCTCTGCCCGCGAGCACGGAGGTTCCGTCCCGCTATGCCCCTTGTGTCCGGCGCCGCGATCCGGCCACCGCACGGCGGGGGCGCACTGGCGGGACCCGGCCAATACCCGGCGAAGACCTGTCATTTCACCTGATGGATTGTCATGCTTCTGGCCATCCCGTACGGCGCCGCCACCCCACCCTCATGGCCGGTGCCGCCCGCGACCGCGACCGCGGTCGGCCCCCACGGAAGGAACCCGTACGTGAAGCGAATGCTGACGGTCGGCGCCGCTCTCTCCGCCACCGCGATCCTCGCCAGTGCCATCCAGGTCAGCGCCGTCGCCCAGGCCGCGCCGGTCTCCGTGAGCAGCAAGGGTTCGACCCTCCAGCGCGCCGAACTCAAGGCACTGGCCCAGTCGTACGCCCCCGTGGTGGCCAAGGCGCTGGGCCTCGGCTCCTCGGAGGCGCTGGTCGCCAAGGACGCCGTGCTGGAGGCCGACGGCAGCAAGCACCTGCGCTTCGACCGGACCTACGCCGGCCTCGCCGTGCACGGCGGTGACCTGGTCGCCCACCTGAGCGCCAAGGGCAAGGTCGTCTCCGTGGACAAGGCCACCGAATCGGCCATCGCGCTGCCCAGCCTGACCCCGGCCGTCGCGGCCGACAGCGCCGCCAAGCAGGCCAAGGGCGCCGTGCAGGCCACCGTCGGCCAGACCATCGACGCGGACGAGGCCCCGCTGAAGTCGGTCACCGGCACCTCCGCCGCCAAGCTGACGGTCTGGGCCGTCTCCGGTGCCCCGCGCCTCGCCTACGAGACCGTGGTCGAGGGCGTGCGCGAGGGCGGCATCCCCTCCGCCCAGCTGCTGATCACCGACGCCGCCACCGGCGAGGTGCTCTCCACCCACGAGCAGTACGTGGCGGCCGCCGCCACCGGCTCGGGCAAGGGCGTGCACGTCGGCTCGGTCACCCTGACCACCAACTACACCGGCTCCACCTACGAGTTGAAGGACCCGACCCGGGGCAACACCCGGACCTCCGGCCTGGCCGGCGGCACCTCGGGCAACGGCACCCTGTTCACCGACGCCGACAACGTCTGGGGCAACGGGCTGGCCTCCAACACGCAGTCCGCCGCCGTGGACGCCCAGTACGGCGCGGTGGCCACCTGGGACTACTACAAGAACAGCTTCAACCGCCTCGGCATCCGCAACGACGGCGTCGGCGCGCTGAGCCGGGTGCACTACGGCAACGCGTACGTCAACGCGTTCTGGAGCGACAGCTGCTTCTGCATGACCTACGGCGACGGCACCAACAACACCAACCCGCTGACCGCCCTCGACGTCTCCGGCCACGAGATGACCCACGGCGTCACCTCCAACACGGCTGGCCTGGTGTACTCCGGCGAGTCCGGCGGCCTGAACGAGGCCACCTCGGACATCTTCGGCACCATGGTCGAGTGGTCCGCGGGCCTGTCCGTCGACCCGGGTGACTACCTGATCGGCGAGAAGATCAACATCTTCGGCAACGGCAAGCCGCTGCGCTACATGGACAAGCCCTCCCAGGACGGCAAGTCCAAGGACACCTGGTACTCGGGCATCGGCTCGATCGACGTCCACTACTCCTCGGGCGTCGCCAACCACTTCTTCTTCCTGCTGGCCGAGGGCAGCGGCGCCAAGGTGATCAACGGCGTCAGCTACAACAGCCCGACCTCCAACGGCTCCACCATCGTCGGCATCGGCCGGACCAAGGCCGCCGCGATCTGGTACAAGGCGCTGACCACTTACATGACCTCCACCACCAACTACAAGGGCGCCCGCACCGCGACCCTGAGCGCGGCCTCCTCGCTCTACGGGGCCAGCAGCACCGAGTACAAGACCGTCGCCGCCGCCTGGTCGGCGGTGGGCGTCAACTGACGCTCCCTCAACGGCACTCCGACGGCCGGCCCCCTCTCCGGGGGGCCGGCCGTCCGGCGTCTAGCAGGTACACCGTCAAAGCGACAAGACGCCGGTGGTGGCGAAGTCCCGCCACTGGCACTTCTGGTACGTACCAGAGTCCCGATTACCCGCAATGTGTCCGCAACACGGGGATTGGTCTGGACAGTTGCCGGATTTCGACGGCCGTTCAGCTTCCGTTCGGGTCGAAACTCCGTACCGCTGCCCTGATTTGACCGACATGTCCGCCATGTCAGGGCGTCGATCCGGCCATCACGGAGCGTGCGGAACTGGCGGGTGCTGGCCAACTCTCGACTGAGACCTGTCATTTCAGCACCTGCATTAGTCATGCTTCTCGCCAGCCCCGTACGGCACGGCCGCCCCACCACATCCGGCCGTGCCGCGTGACCGCACGGAGCAGCACGTCAGCACCCGTTCCGCCCCACAGGCCGCCAACCCCGGCGCCCCGGAGCGAGGTGCGACCGCGCACACGCGGTTGAACTTCGGAAGGAACCCGCACATGAAGCGCACGCTGACTGTCGGAGCCGCTCTCTCCGCCTCGGTGATCCTCGCCAGTGCCATCCAGGTCAGCGCCGTCGCGCAGGCCGCCCCCGTCCCGGCGAGCAGCAAGGGCGCCGTCACCGCCCAGCGCGCCGAGCTCAAGGCGCTGGCCCAGTCGTACGCGCCGGCCGTCGCCAAGGCCCTCGGCCTGGGCAAGGACGAGGCCCTGGTCGCCAAGGACGCCGTGGTGGACGCCGACGGTGCCCGGCACCTGCGCTTCGAGCGCACCTACGCCGGCCTGTCGGTGCTCGGTGGCGACCTGGTCGCCCACCTGAGCGCCAAGGGCAAGGTCCTCTCCGTGGACAAGGCCACCGAGGCCGCCATCGCGCTGCCCAGCCTGACCCCGGCCGTGCCGGCGGACAACGCCGCCAAGCAGGCCAAGGGCGCCGTGCAGGCCACCGTCGGCCTGACGGTGGACAAGGACGAGGCCCCGATCAAGCAGGTCACCGGCACCTCCGCCGCCAAGCTGATCGTCTGGGCCACCTCGGGCACCCCGCGCCTCGCCTACGAGACCGTGGTCGAGGGCGTGCGCGAGAACGACATCCCGTCCGCGCAGAAGCTGGTCACCGACGCCGCCACCGGCGAGGTGCTCTCCACCCACGAGCAGTACCTGGCCGCCGCGGCCACCGGCTCGGGCAAGGGCGTCTTCGTCGGCTCGGTCTCCCTGACCACCAACTACACCGGCTCGACGTACCAGCTGAAGGACCCGAGCCGCGGCAACATGTACACCACCACGCTCAACAACAAGACCTCGGGCAACGGCACCCTGCTGACCGACGCGGACAACGTCTGGGGCACCGGCACCGTCTCCAGCGCCCAGTCCGCCGCCGTGGACGCCCAGTTCGGCGCCGCGGCCACCTGGGACTACTACAAGAACTCCTTCGGCCGCCTCGGCATCCGCAACGACGGCGTCGGCGCCTACAGCCGCGTGCACTACGGCCGCAACTACGTCAACGCGTTCTGGGACGACGGCTGCTTCTGCATGACCTACGGCGACGGCGCCTCCAACACCCACCCGCTCACCGAGCTGGACGTGGCCGGCCACGAGATGACCCACGGCGTCACCTCCAACACCGCGGGCCTCAACTACGCGGGCGAGTCCGGCGGCCTGAACGAGGCCACCTCGGACATCTTCGGCACCATGGTCGAGTTCACCGCGAACATCGCCGCCGACAAGGGCGACTACCTGATCGGCGAGCTGATCAACATCAACGGTGACGGCACCCCGCTCCGTTACATGGACAAGCCCTCCAAGGACGGCGGCTCGGCCGACTACTGGTCCTCCGGCGTCGGCAACCTGGACGTCCACTACTCCTCGGGCGTGGCCAACCACTTCTTCTACCTGCTCTCCGAGGGCAGCGGCGCCAAGACCGTCAACGGCGTCAGCTACAACAGCCCGACCGCCAACGGCTCGACCCTGACCGGCATCGGCCGGACCAAGGCCGCGGCCATCTGGTACCGCGCGCTGACCGTGTACTGGACCTCCACCACCAACTACGCGGGCGCCCGCACCGGCACCCTCAAGGCGGCGGCGGACCTCTACGGCACCGGCAGCGCCGAGTACAACGCGGTGGCGGCCGCCTGGACCGGCGTCAACGTCAAGTGACGTCCCGTCAGCACCGCTAGTACCGCCTGAACGCGCGAAGGCCCGGTCCCTCCGGAGGGGAGGACCGGGCCTTCGTGTCGTTCCGGGCGGTCAGGCCGCGGCGGGCTGCCCGGCGGCCGGGTACTCGCCGCGCTCCTCCTTGGCCAGCATCCGCTCGGCCGCGAAGCCGCCGAAGGGCAGCACCGAGAGGACGAACAGCACGATGCCGCGCTTGGCGTCCCAGCGCTGCTTCTGCCAGGCCAGGGCCAGGAAGACCACGTAGAGGACGAAGAGCACGCCGTGCACCATGCCCATCACGGGCACCGCGTTGAAGTCGGTCGTCCGCTTCAGCAGCGAACAGATCAACAGCAGGATGAAGGACAGGCCCTCGGGGGCGGAGACCAGGCGCAGGCGGTGGACGGCACTGCTCTTCACGGTGGGTACCTCGTAACGTCGGCGGGCTTGTGAACCGGCGCACAAACCGGCCCCGCCATTATGACCCGCCCTTTACCTTCACCCGGACGGCGGGGCCCTCGTGTACCGGATCTGTACCAGTGGCCCCGGGGCCCCTCCCCCGGCGCGAACCGGACCGCTATCTTCAGCGCGTGGCACAGTTTCGACTCCAGGGCTCCAAAGTGCTCGCCGTCGACCTGGCGGGCGACTCGGTCAAGGCCCGCAACGGTTGCATGGTCGCGTACACCGGACAGATGAACTTCAAGAAGCTCAGTGGCGGTGGTGACGGCCTGCGCGGCATGGTCACCCGCCGGCTGACGGGCGAACAGATGGAGGTCATGGAGGTGAAGGGGCAGGGCACCTGCTACTTCGCCGACCGGGCCACCGAGATCAACCTCGTCCGGCTGAACGGCGAGACCCTCTACGTGGAGGCGGACAACCTCCTCTGCACCGAGGCGAGCCTCAGCACCGGCACCAGCTTCACCGGCCTCAACGGGATGGCCTCCGGCACCGGCCTGTTCACCACCAAGGTGGAGGGCCACGGCTGGGCGGCCGTCACCTCGAAGGGCCCGGCGGTCATCCTGCGGGTCTCCCAGGGGCTGCCGCTGCGGGTGGACCCGGGCGCGTACATCGCGCACACCGGGAACCTCAACCGGGCGCTGAAGTCGGGCGGCGGCTGGACCGCCAACCTGATCGGCGAGGGCGGCGGCGAGGCCGTGCAGGTCGAGTTCAACGGCGAGGGCCTGGTCTACGTCCAGCCCTCCGAGCGGCTCACCATCGGGGGCGACGTCTGATGCCGTTCACCAAGGTCAACTCCAAGCTGATCGAGGCCAAGGTCTTCCCCGGCCAGCGCATCCTCAGCCAGCGCGGCTCGATGATCGCCTACACCGGCGAGGTCTCCTTCACCCCCAACGTGATGGGCGGTCAGGGCGGTGTGATGGGCATGATCGGTCGCCGGGTGGCGAACGAGGACACCCCGCTGATGAACGTCGAGGGCCAGGGCTCGGTGCTCTTCGGCCACGGCGGCCACCACATCCAGATCATCGAACTCACCGGCGACACCCTGCTGGTGGAGGCCGACCGGCTGCTCGCCTTCGACGGCACGCTCCAGCAGTCCACCGTCTTCCTCGGCTCGCAGGGCGGGGTGATGGGCATGGTGCGCGGCCAGATGAGCGGCCAGGGCCTGTTCACCACCCAGCTCAGCGGCCAGGGTTCGGTCGCGGTGATGGCGCACGGCGGCTTCGTCGAGCTGCAGATCCAGCCGGGCCAGCCGGTGCACGTGGACCCGCAGGCCTACGTGGCGCACCGCGGCCAGGTGCAGAACAAGCTGTCCACCTCGCTGGGGTGGCGCGACATGGTGGGCCGCGGCTCCGGCGAGGCGTTCCAGCTGGAGCTCTCGGGCCACGGTGTGGTGTACGTCCAGGCGAGCGAGGAGAAGCTCTGATGTCCTACCCGCCGCAGCAGCCGTACCCCCCGCAGCAGCCCTACGGCCAGCAGCCGGGCTACCCGCCGCCGCCCCAGCAGCCGTACGGGCAGCAGCCGGGCTACCCCCAGCAGCAGCCCGGGTACCCGCCGCAGGCGCCCACCCAGCACATGCCGCAGCCCGGCCAGGGCATGCCGGAGCCGCCGCCGGTGCACGACGTGCACAGCCTGCCGGTGAACGACAACGTCAACCCGTACTGCTTCGCGGTCGAGCTGAACGGCCCCTACTACCTGCAGAAGGGGAAGATGATCGCCTACTACGGCGACGTCCGCTTCACGGGTGTGGGCCACGGCTCGATCGACCGCGCACTGGGGCGCAACTTCAACTCCCCGCTGCACGCCTCCGACTGGGTGGTGGCCGAGGGCCGGGGCAAGCTGCTGCTCGCCGACCGCGCCTTCGACCTGAACTCCTACGACCTGGAGAACGGCAACCTGACGGTCCGTTCGGGGAACCTGCTGGCCTTCGAGCCGACCCTCCAGCTCAAGCAGTCGATCATCCCGGGCTTCCTCACCCTGATCGGCACCGGCAAGTTCGTGGCCGCCTCCAACGGCCCGGTGCACTTCGTCGAGCCGCCGATCAAGGTGGACCCGCAGGCGCTGGTCGGCTGGGCCGACTGCCCGGCCCCCTGCCACCACTACGACCACGGCTACATGAGCGGCCTGCTCGGCGGGCTGCGCCAGCTGACCGGGATCGGCGGCGCCTCCGGCGAGGAGCACCAGTTCGAGTTCATCGGGGCCGGAACGGTGCTGATCCAGTCCAGCGAGACCCTGATGGCCGAGCGCTCGGTCGGCGTGGTGCACGCCGAGGCCGGCGTCCCCGGCGGCGGGTACGGTGTACCCCACCAGGCGGGGCACGGCGGGCAGCAGCTGCCCAACATCAACGTCCCGGGGCTGGGCAACCTGGGCGATCTCGGGCGGCGGTTCGGACTCTAGGGCCCGCCGTACGATTGTAGAACTTTGAACTATCTCGGTATGCTGTCTGCCATGGACGCCTCTACCGACACCCCCGCAGAGGTCTCCTCCCCGCCGGTGGCGGAGGAGGAGACCCCCTGGCTCACCGCCAAGGAGCAGCAGTTCTGGCGCGCCCACCTGGAGGTCAGCCACCTGCTCGAGTACCAGCTCGGCCGCGAACTGCAGCCCCACGGGCTGGCCAACAACGACTACGAGATCCTGGTCGTGCTCTCCGAATCCCCCGACCGGCGGATGCGGATGACCGACCTGGCCACCGCCACGCTGCAGTCCAAGAGCCGGCTCTCGCACCAGATCACCCGGATGGAGTCGGCCGGCCTGGTGCTCCGTCAGGAGTGTCCGGGCGACCGGCGCGGCCTCTTCGCCCACCTCACCGAGCACGGCTGGGACATCCTGCGCAAGGTCGCCCCCGACCACGTGCGCTCCGTCCGGCACCACTTCATCGACCGCTTCACCCCGGAGCAGATCGACGCCCTGTTCGCCGCCCTCGCCCCGGTCGCGGAGCACCTGCGCGGCCTCAAGGGCCGCAGCTGACCGGCGCCTGACACACCGTCGGCCGGACACCCCCCGGGTGTCCGGCCGACGCGCTTCTCAGGCCTCGGTGAGCCCGGCGACCAGCTCGTCGGCCGCACCGTACGGATCCAGCTCGCCGGCCGCCACGCGCTCCGCCAGTGCGGACAGGTGCCGGTCCCCGCGCAGGTCGCCGATCCTCGCCCGCAGCGCGGACAGCGCGATCGCCTCGACCTCGTCCGCAGCGCGGCGCCGCCGGCGGACCGTCAGCTCACCGCTCTCCGCCAGCCAGGCGCGATGCTTCTCCAGCGCCTCGACCACCTCGTCGATGCCCTCGCCGCGGGCCGCCACGGTCTTCACGATCGGCGGCCGCCAGTCCCCCGCCGCCCGGGCCTCGCCCAGGCCCAGCATGTGGTTCAGCTCCCGGGCGGTGGCGTCCGCGCCGTCCCGGTCGGCCTTGTTCACCACGAAGACGTCACCGATCTCCAGGATCCCGGCCTTGGCCGCCTGGATCCCGTCGCCCATCCCCGGGGCCAGCAGCACCACCGAGGTGTCCGCCTGCGCGGCGATCTCCACCTCGGACTGCCCGACCCCGACGGTCTCCACCAGGATCACCTCGCAGCCCGCCCCGTCCAGCACCCGCAGCGCCTGCGGAGCGGCCCAGGAGAGCCCGCCCAGGTGCCCCCGGGTGGCCATCGAGCGGATGAACACGTCCGGGTCGGTCGCGTGGTCCTGCATCCGCACCCGGTCGCCCAGCAGCGCCCCGCCGGAGAACGGCGAGGACGGGTCCACCGCGAGCACGCCGACCCGCTTGCCGAGCTTGCGGTACGCCGTCACCAGCGCCGAGGTGGAGGTCGACTTCCCCACCCCCGGCGACCCGGTCAGCCCCACCGTGTACGCCCGCCCGGTGTACGGCGCCAGGGCCGCCATCGCCTCGCGCAGCTGCGGCGCGGCGTTCTCCACCAGGGAGATCAACCGCGCCACGGCCCGCGGCCGGCCCTCCCGGGCCTGCTCGACCAGCGCCGCAACGTCGACCATGCACGTGCTCCTCGGAAAAGTGGGTGGTGCGGAAGGGCGGCGACCCGGGGGCGCGAGGCTCTGCCGATGTGCGGCTCCGCCGCGGGGCGCGAGTCGGAAGGCGGCTCACCTGCAACTGAGGCTCCATCAGCCAGTTGCACGTGCTGCCGTTCCCCTGCGCGCCCCGCGGCGGAGCCGCAGATCGGCAGGGCCCCGCGCCCCCGGCATGACCACGTACGCTCAGCCCTGCTGCGGCACCCGGACGATCAGGGCGTCGCCCTGGCCGCCGCCGCCGCAGAGGGCGGCCGCGCCGGTGCCGCCGCCGCGGCGCTGGAGCTCCAGCGCCAGGTGCAGCACCAGCCGGGCGCCGGACATCCCGATCGGGTGGCCCAGCGCGATCGCGCCGCCGTTGACGTTGACCTTGTCCTCGGAGACGCCGAGGTCCAGCATCGACTGGTACGCGACGGCGGCGAAGGCCTCGTTGATCTCGATCAGGTCGAGGTCCTCGACGCCGATGCCCTCCTTGGACAGGGCGTGGTTGATCGCGTTGGACGGCTGCGACTGCAGCGAGTTGTCCGGGCCCGCGACGTTGCCGTGGGCGCCGATCTCGGCGATCCAGCTCAGGCCCAGCTCCTCGGCCTTGGCCTTGCTCATCACGATCACCGCGGCGGCGCCGTCGGAGATCTGCGAGGCGGAGCCGGCCGTGATGGTGCCGTCCCTGGTGAAGGCCGGGCGGAGCTTGGCGAGGCCCTCGACGGTGGTGTCCGCGCGGATGCCCTCGTCCTGGGAGAACAGCACCGGGTCGCCCTTGCGCTGCGGGATCTCGACCGGGACGATCTCGGCCTCGAAGACGCCGTTCTTCTGGGCGGCGGCGGCGCGCTGGTGGGACTGCGCGGAGAGCCGGTCCTGGACCTCGCGCTCGATGCCCAGACGGGTGTTGTGCTTCTCGGTGGACTCGCCCATCGGGATGGACTCGTAGGCGTCGGTCAGGCCGTCGTGGGCCATCGAGTCGAGCATCTCGATCGCGCCGTACTTGAAGCCCTCGCGGGACTTCGGGAGCAGGTGCGGGGCGTTGGTCATGGACTCCTGGCCGCCGGCCACCACGATGTCGAACTCGCCCGCGCGGATCAGCTGGTCGGCCAGCGCGATGGCGTCCAGGCCGGAGAGGCAGACCTTGTTGACGGTCAGCGCCGGGACGTTCATCGGGATGCCGGCCTTGACGGCGGCCTGGCGGGCCGGGATCTGGCCGGCGCCGGCCTGGAGCACCTGGCCCATGATCACGTACTGGACCTGGTCCGGGGTCAGGCCCGCACGCTCCACCGCGGCCTTGATCGCGAAGCCGCCGAGATCGGCGCCGGAGAAGCCCTTGAGCGAACCGAGCAGCCGTCCCATGGGGGTCCGGGCACCGGCGACGATCACTGAAGTAGTCATGAGACGAGCCCCTTCGCGCGTCAGGCATGAGGGTGTGGGGATGCCGCCTCAATGTACTGAGCCGTAACCCGGGCGTCACCGGAGCCGAGGTGTGATCAGCGGCACGTGTCACCCATCGGTCAACACTGTGTCAGCACGGGCCGGTGAATTGTGAGCAGGCTCGCACGTGACGTGCTGGCGCTGCGTCAACTCGGTGCGCTGCACTGGTACCCACCTTCCAAACCCCTCACTCTCTCCCCCGGAGGCCAGCCGTGCTGACCCGCATCGACCACATCGGGATCGCCTGCTTCGACCTCGACAAGACGGTCGAGTTCTACCGCGCCACCTACGGCTTCGAGGTCTTCCACAGCGAGGTCAACGAGGAGCAGGGCGTCCGCGAGGCCATGCTCAAGATCAACGACACCTCGGACGGCGGCGCGTCCTACCTCCAGCTGCTGGAACCGACCCGCGAGGACTCCACCGTCGCCAAGTGGCTCGCGAAGAACGGCGAGGGCGTGCACCACATCGCCTTCGGCACCGCCGACGTGGACGGCGACGCGGCCGACATCAAGGCCAAGGGCGTCCGGGTGCTCTACGAGGAGCCGCGGATCGGCTCGATGGGCTCCCGGATCACCTTCCTGCACCCCAAGGACTGCGGCGGCGTGCTGACCGAGCTGGTCACCTCCGCCGAGGGCGGCGCGCACGAGGCCCACTGAGCCCGGGGCGGGGTCGTGCCCGTACGGCCCCGCACCGTCCACCAGGTGGCGACCCGTCGGTAACCTCCGAAAAGCGCACCGGGGCCATTCCCTCCGCAGGCCGTCCCACTACAATGCCCGGGTGCGCGGAGCTCCGGGGAGGACCGGTCCTGCGGGCACGGCCGATGACGGGGGCAGCCGAGGCTGGTCCCGGCTCAAGGGGAGTCCACCAACCGGGCGCGACGACACGGTCGCAGTTCGGATCTGTCACCATTCTCCACAGGCAAGAGTTCGCTCAGGAGTCCACCCGGACGGCGGAGCGCGGAACGACCGCGCGCCGGACGCCCCCGGGCTCCGACCGTGGCACCCGCCACGGCTGCAAGGACCAGCCGGAACGACCCCGCCACGGGGGTCGCGAGGGCCGGGTCGAGGACGCGACCAGGAGATGGATGGGACCGCGGAGTGCGGGGCTACGACCGCTACGAGGCTGACGATCACCTCTCCCAGTTCGAGGCCGAGTTGGATCGGGCTCGCAAGGAGCGGGACAAGACCGTCCAGCATGCCGAGGACCTCGCCTACCAGGTCGAGGTGCTCCGGGCCAAGCTGCACGAATCCCGTCGGCAGCTCGCCCAGCCGCGCGCCTTCGACTCCGTCTCCGGCCAGGCCGAGCAGATGCTCCGCAACGCCGAGATGCAGGCCCAGCAGCTCCGTGCCGAGGCCGAGCGCCAGCTGCACGAGTCCCAGCAGGCCACCCAGCGGCTGATGGCCGAGGCGGCCGAGCGCACCGCCCGCATCGAGGCGGAGTACAACGCCCGCCGCCGCCAGCTGGAGGAGGAGCTCGCCGAGCTCCGGCACAGCGCCGAACGGCACGTCAACGAGAACGTCGCCTGGGCCGAGCAGACCCGCTCCGGCACCGAGCAGGAGGCCCAGCGCCTGCTCCAGGACGCCCGCGCCGAGTGCGACCGGCTGGTCGCCGCCGCCCGGGCCGAGGCCGAGGCGCTGGCCGACCAGGCCCGCGCGCAGACCGCCGCCGACGTGGACGCCGCCCGCGGCGAGGCCCAGGCCGCCGCCGAGGCCGCCCTGCTGCGCGCCCAGAACGACGCCGAGCGCCTGCTCCGGGCCGCCTCCGAGCAGGCCCAGCAGGCCAACGCCCAGGCCGAGGCGGTGGCGGGCGAGGCCCAGCAGCAGCTGGCCGGCGCCCAGGCCGCCGCCGAACAGCGGCTCGTGGAGGCCCGGGCCGCCGCCGAGCGGGGGCTGGCCGAGGCCCAGGCCGCCGCCGAGCAGCGGCTGGACGAGGCCCAGGCCGAGATCAGCCAGCTCAAGCTGAAGGCCGCCGAGGACCAGCAACGCGCCACCGAGGCGCTGGGCACCGCCCAGGCCGAGATAGAGCGGCTGCGGGCCGAGGTGCTGGCCGAGGCCGAGCGCTCCCGCCAGGAGACCGCCGAGCTGCGGGCGCAGGCCGAGGCCGCCGCCGAGCAGCAGCTGGCCGAGGCGGAGGCCGCCGTCCAGCGGCTGGTCGCCGACGGCGAGGCCGCCTCCGACCAGCGCTCGCAGACCGCCAAGGCCGAGATCGCCCGGATGGTGGCCACCGCCACCAAGGAGACCGACCGGATCAAGGCCGAGGCCGCCACCGTCAAGGCCGAGGCCGAGGCCGCCCGGGCCGCCGCCGCCGAGGAGGGCGAGCGGCTGCGCGGCGCCGCCGAGTCGGTCGCGAACGAGCTGCGCTCCGAGGCCGAGGCGGCCATCGCCGAGCAGCGCGCCGAGGCCGAGCGGGCCGTCGCGGAGCAGCGCGCCGAGGCCGAGGCCGCCGTCGCCCGGCTGCACGAGGAGGCCCGCGAGGCCGGCCGGGCGGAGGGCGCCAAGGACGCGGCCCTGCACCTGGCCAAGGCCGCCAAGCAGGCCGAGGAGTCCGTCGCCCGGGCCGCCCGGGAGGCGGCCGAAGCCGTCGCGGCCGGCACCGCCGAGGCGGAGCGGCTGCGCACCGAGGCGGCCGAGGAGGCCGACCAGCTGCTGACGGAGGCTCAGGCCGCCGTCGAACAGGCGCAGAACGCCGCCCAGGAGGACGCCGCCGCGATCCGCGAGCAGCTCACCCGGGCGCACCAGGAGGCCGAGCGGCTGCGCGCCGAGGCCGAGGAGCTGCACGCCCGGGCCACCACCGAGGCGGAGCGGGTCGAGGGCGAGGCCCGGCGCCAGGCGGTGCTCCGGATCGAGGAGTCCGCGAAGACCGCCGAGGAGCTGCTCACCAAGGCCAAGGCCGACGCGGACGAGCTGCGGGCCGGGGCCGCCGCCGAGCTGGAGCGGCTGCGGGCCGAGGCCGAGGAGCGGGCCGCCGAGACCCAGGGCCGGGCCGAGCAGACCCTGACCCGGGCCCGCGAGGAGGCCCGCAAGGTCACCGCCACCGCCGAGCAGCGCGGCCAGGACGCACTGGCCGCAGCCAAGGCGGCGGCCGCCGAGAACCGTTCCGCCGCGGAGCGGGAGACCGCCGAACTCCGGCGCGAGGCCGTCGAGTTCGACCAGCGGGTGCGGGCCGAGGCGCAGGCCGCGGCCGAGGCGCTGGCTGCCGAGACCAGGGCCGCCGCCGAGGCCGCCCGCACCGAGGCCTCCGACTGGGCCGACGGCCACCGCGCCGAGGCCGAGACCTGGGCGGTCCGCCGCCGCGGCGAGGCCGAGACCGAGGCCGAGGCGCTGCGCGAGGAGAGCCGCCGCGAGCGGGCCCAGGCGCAGACCGCGCTGGACCGCGAGCAGACCGAGACCGCCGAACTGCTGGCCGCCGCCCGGGCCGACCGGGAGGCCGCCGCGCTCGAAGCGGACGAGCTCACCACGCGAACCGCCGCCGAGACCGCCGAACTCCGGACCACCGCCGAGGCGGAGACCACCGAGCTGCGCGAGCGCACCGCCCGGGAGAGCGCCGAGCTCACCGAGCGCACCGCCAGGGAGACCACCGAACTCACCGAGCGCACGGCCGCCGAGACCGACGCCCTGCGCGAGCGCACCACCGCCGAGACCGACGCCCTGCGCGCCGCGGTCGAGGCCGAGGTGGCCGCGCTGCGCACCGAGGCCGGCACCGAGACCACCGAGCTCCGCGAGCGCACCGCCGCCGAGGTGGCCGAGCAGTTGGCCGCCGCCGGGCGGGAGGCCGAGGAGCTGCGGGCCGAGGGTGCCCGGGAGTTGGCGCAGGCCCAGGAGGAGGCGGCCGCCGCCGTCACCGAGGTCGGCGTGCTGCGGGCCCTGGCCACCACCGAGCTGGCCGAGCTCCGCTCCAACGCCGAGAAGGAGGCCGCCGGGCTGGTCTCGGCCGCCGAGGACGAGGCCGCCGAGGTCCGGCAGTCCGTGGCCGGACTGCACGAAGCCGCCTCCCAGCAGATCGCCGAACTGCGCGCGGCCGCCGAGCGGGAGGCCGCCGACACCCGCGAGCTGGCCGAGCTGGAGACCGCCGAGCAGCGCGAGCTGGCCGCCACCGAGACGCAGGCGCTGCGCGCCGCCGTCGAGGCCGAGGTGGCCGCGCTGCGCTCCGACGCGGAGGAGGAGACCGCCGCGCTGCGCGAGCGGATCGCCGCCGAGCTCGCCGCCGACCGCGAGCGCACCGCCGACACCATCGCCCGGGACCGGGCCGAGGCCGAGGCCTACGACGAGCAGCTGCGCGCCGAGGCCCGCGCCGAGCGCCAGGACGCGCTGGAGTTCGGCGAGCGGACCAGGGCCGAGGCCGAGGAGGAGGCCCGCCGGACCACGGCGGAGGCCGAGCAGCGGGGCGCCGCGGCCGTCGCCGAGGCGGAGGACTTCGCGGCCGCGCTGCGGGCCGAGGCCGAGGAGTACGCCCTCGCCACCCGCACCCTGGCCGACGACTACGAGTCCGCCACCCGCGGCCGGGCCGACGCCTACGACGCGGAGACCCGCGAGGCCGCCGAGCAGTTCGACCGGGCCACCCGCGATCAGGCCAAGTCCGTGCTGGAGAAGGCCTTCGCGGACGCCGAGTCGCTCGGCGAGGACGCCCAGGCCACCGCCCTGGCCACCACCGCCGCCGCCGAGGAGCAGGCCGACGCGATGGTCGCGGCCGCCCGCAAGGAGGCCGAGCGGCTCACCGCGGCCGGCGAGGCGGCCGGCCAGGCCGAGGTGGAGCGCGCCCGCGCCGACGCGGACGCGCTGCTCTCCGAGGCCCGCCGGGACGCCACCGGCATCCGCGAGCGCGCCGAGGAGCTGCGCGAGCGCACCGACTCCGAGATCGAGGCCCTGCACGAGCGGGCCCGCAAGGAGAACGCGCAGGCCATGAAGTCGGCCGGCGAGCGGGTGGACGCGCTGGTGACGGCGGCTCAGGAACAGCTCACCGAGGCCGAGGAGCAGGCCACCACGGCCGTCGCCGAGGCCGAGGAGAAGGCGGCGAAGCTGGTCGCCGACGCCGAGGAGAAGGCCGCCGAGCTCACCTCGGAGGCCTCCGCCGAGGCCGGCAAGGTGCGCATCTCCGCCGTCCGCAAGGCGGAGGGCCTGCTCAAGGAGGCCGAGCAGAAGCTCGCCGCCTCCACCGAGCGGGCCGACAGGCTGCGCACCGACGCGGAGGCCGCGCTGGCCGCCGCCGAGGAGGAGGCGGAGCAGAAGCTGACGGCCGCTCAGGAGGAGGCCGAGCAGCAGCTGGAGGCCGCCTCCGACCAGGCCGAGAAGCGGCTGAAGCGCGCCGACGAGACCGCCGAGGAGCAGCTCGCGCTGGCGGCCGAGGAGGCCGAGCGGATGCTGGCCGAGGCGAAGGCCGAGGCGCAGCGCGTGACCGACGAGGGCCGCCGGGAGTTGGACGAACTGGTCCGCCGGCGCAAGGACATCAACACCGAGATCTCTCGGGTGCAGGACGTCCTGTCCGCGTTGGAGGCCTTCGAGGCGCCGTCACCGGTCGCCCAGACCAACGGGGGAAGCAGTGGCAAGAAGGACGGGGCGGCGAAGGCCGGTGCCGGTGTCGGTTCTCCCCGTTCGGGGGGCAATCGCACCGGCAGCGCACCACCCGATTGAGCGGACATTGTCCGTGGAACAACGGCGTTTCGCCGTAGACACTCCGATAACGTGTCAGGATTCCCTCAACCACCTCAGCGGTTAACGACAGGAAGCCCAGAACCCCATGAGCGACAGTCACTCCCCTCACGGCTTCGACCTGGTGCGCCGTGGGTACGAGCGTGCCCAGGTCGACGAGCGGATCACCAAGCTGGTGGCCGACCGCGACTCCGCCCTGACCAGGATCGGCGCGCTGGAGAAGCGCATCGAGGAGCTCCACCTGGAGACCCAGAGCGCGCAGGCCGCGGTCTCCGAGCAGGAGCCCTCGTACGCCGGCCTGGGTGCCCGGGTCGAGAAGATCCTCCGCCTCGCCGAGGAGGAGGCCAAGGACCTGCGCGACGAGGCGCACCGCGCCGCCGAGCAGCACCGCGAGCTGGCCGAGGCCGCCGCTCAGCAGGTCCGCACCGAGGCGGAGAACTACGCCAAGGACCGCAAGGCCAAGGCCGAGGACGAGGGTCTGCGGATCGTCGACAAGGCGAAGAGCGACAGCGCCCAGCTGCGCGCCGAGGCCAACAAGGACGCTCAGAACAAGCGCGAGGAGGCGGACGCCCTCTTCGAGGAGACCCGCACCAAGGCCGCCCAGGCCGCCCTCGAGTTCGAGACCAACCTGGCCAAGCGCCGCGAGCAGTCCGAGCGTGACCTGGCGGCCCGTCAGGCCAAGGCCGAGAAGCGCCTCGCCGAGATCGAGCACCGCGCCGAGCAGCTCCGCCTGGAGGCCGAGAAGCTCCGCACCGACGCCGAGCGCCGCGCCCGCCAGACCGTCGAGACGGCCCAGCGCCAGTCCGAGGACATCGTCGCCGACGCGAACGCCAAGGCCGACCGCATCCGCAGCGAATCCGAGCGCGAGCTCGCGGCCCTCACCAACCGCCGCGACTCGATCAACGCCCAGCTCACCAACGTCCGCGAGATGCTCGCCACCCTCACGGGTGCCGCCGTCGCGGCCGCCTCGCTGCCGACCGACGACTCCCTCGGCGTCCCGGCCCAGCAGTCCCGCTGACCCACCCTCAGGGCCCGCACACCCCCTCCGGGGAGGTCGTGCGGGCCCTTTGGCATGCGCGGCGACGCCCGGCAGGGCAGCGCCTCGGGGCCGAAGGCCCCAGGGGCGCGAGGAACTGCGCGAGTACGGAAGGCGGACCACCGCTAGGTCGGGGCAGGCGAGCCAGTTGCCCGTGCTGCCGTTCCCCCGCGCGCAGTTCCCCGCGCCCCCGGCATCACCACCTACGTCCTCGCGCCCCGTGGGCGGCCTTCTGACGGCCTGTCGGGTCAGCAGCGGCGGAGGAGGGCCCGGGCGGCGGCGTTGAAGCTCTCGGGGGCCTCCAGGGAGCTCAGGTGGCCGACGCCCGGGATGACGGTGAGTTCGGCGTCGGGGAGGGCCTCCGCGATGAGGCGGGCCTCGGCCAGCGGGGTGAGGGCGTCGTGCTCGCCGACCACCACCGCCGCCGGCACGTCCAGGGCCCGGAGGGCGGCCAGCGACTCGGGCCGGGCGGCCATCGCCCGCTGGGCCCAGGCCACTCCGGCGGGCGAGGCGGCGGCGATCATCTCCCGTACGTGGGAGGTGAGTTCGGGGTCCGTGCCGGGCCCGAGCAGCCCGTCCTCGATCTTCTCCTCGGCCAGCAGTGCCACGCTGTCCCGGGCCAGCACGGCCCCCGCGATCCGCTCCCGGTTGGCCTTGGCGGCGGGGGTGTCCACCGTCGCCTTGGTGTCGGCCAGCAGCAGTCCGGCGATCCGCTCGGGGTGGCGGCGGGCCAGCGCCATCGCGACGTAGCCGCCCATCGAGAGGCCGCCGAACACCGCCTGCTCCAGGCCCAGTTCGTCCAGCAGCTCCACCAGGTCGTCGGCCACGGTGTCGAGCGAGGGCGGCGCGTCGCCGACGGGAGTGGCGCCGAAGCCGCGCTGGTCGGGGGTGATCAGGGTGGCGACGTCGGCGAGCGGGGCGAGCTGGGCCTGCCACATCCGGGCCGAGAGCGGGAAGGCGTGCAGGAGCACCAGCGGCGTACCGACGCCGTGGGTGCCGTGAGCGGGGAGAGTCATGGTGCCCACCGTATGGCGGCACACCGACCGGCCGCAGCAGCGCGCTGCACTGTCCGCTTTGTCATAGCCTGACGGAGAGTGAGGGAGCGCAAATGATCGAATTGCACGAGCTGACGAAGCGTTACGGCGACACCGTCGCCGTGGACCGTCTGAGCTTCCAGGTCCCCCAGGGAGTGGTCACCGGCTTCCTCGGGCCGAACGGCGCGGGCAAGTCCACCACCATGCGGATGATCCTCGACCTGGACCGCCCGACCAGCGGCCGGGTCACCATCGACGGCAAGCGCTACGGGCAGCTCAGCGAGCCGCTCAAGTACATCGGCGCGCTGCTGGAGGCCAAGGCCGTGCACCCGGGCCGGACGGCGTACGACCACCTGCTCTGGCTGGCCCAGAGCAACCGCATCCCGCGCGCCCGGGTGGACGAGATGCTCGCGCTGGTCGGGCTGACCGCCGTGGCCCGCAAGCGCTCGCGCGGCTTCTCGCTCGGGATGGGGCAGCGGCTCGGCATCGCCTCCGCGCTGCTCGGCGACCCGGAGATCGTGATGTTCGACGAGCCGGTGAACGGGCTGGACCCCGAGGGCATCCTGTGGATCCGGAACCTGATGAAGGGTCTGGCCGCCGAGGGCCGCACCGTCTTCGTCTCCTCCCACCTGATGAGCGAGATGGCGCTGACCGCCGACCACCTGGTGGTGATCGGCCGCGGCCGGCTGCTGGCCAACCTCTCGATGGCGGAGTTCATCAAGCAGAACTCCCGCTCGGCGGTCCGGGTCCGCACCCCGCACGTGGAGCAGCTGCTCACCGCGCTGCACGGCGCCGGGCTGAACGCCACCCCCGGGCCGGACGGCGCCTACGAGATCGAGGACGGCGACCTCGCCCACATCGGCGAGCTGGCCGCCTCGCACGGGGTGACGCTGCACGAACTGAGCCCGCAGCAGGCCTCGTTGGAGGAAGCCTTCATGCAGATGACCGCCGACTCGGTGCAGTACCACGCCGGCGACGGCCGCGGCGGCGCCGCCCCCGAGCGCACCGCCGCCCCGCAGAGCGCCGCCTGGGGCGCCGGCTGGAAGGAGAACAGCTGATGGCGTCGTTCCCCGCCGTCCTGCAGTCCGAGTGGACCAAGATCCGCAGCGTCCGCTCCACCATCTGGACGCTCGCCCTGACCTTCCTGATCACCCTGGTGGTCGGCGGGCTGCTCTCGCTGGTCACCAAGTTGAACTTCGACGAGTTCACCCGGGGCTCCAGCACCCCCTTCGACGCCACCGGGACGGCCTTCTCCGGCATCCTGCTGGGCGAGTTGGCCATCATCGTGTTCGGGGTGCTGGCGGTCGGCAACGAGTACAGCACCGGCATGATCCGGGTCAGCCTGGCCGCCGTCCCGCAGCGGGGGACCCTGCTGCTCGGCAAGGCCGCGGTACTCGGCGCGCTGGCGCTGGCCGTCTCGCTGGCCACCGCCTTCATCACCTTCTTCGTCGGCCAGGCGGTGCTCGGCGACCACTCCACCACGATCGGCGCGCCGAACGTGCTGCGCGCGGTGATCGGGGCGGCGCTCTACCTGACCATGCTCTGCCTGTTCGCGGCCGGCGTGACCGCCATGCTGCACAACCAGACGCTGGCGCTGGGCGTGCTGGTGCCGTTCTTCTTCCTGCTCTCGCCGATCCTGTCGGCGGTGCCGTACGCCAAGAACGTCGCCCGGTACTTCCCGGACTACGCGGGTTCCCGGATGATCACCGTCTACGAGCAGTCCGGCCAGCCGTACGGGCCCTGGACCGGCTTCTTCATCTGCCTGGCCTGGACCGTGGCCGCCATCGCCGGCGGCATCCTGGTCCTCAAGAAGCGCGACGCCTGACGGCACGTCACCCTCACGGAACGCCCTCCGCCTCAGTGGCGGGGAGCGTTCCTGCCGCGCTGGACGTTGCTGCTGCGGCGCTCACGGGCGCTCCAGCAGGCGCGGTGCCAGTGGCGGCGGTCGTCCACGCCGGCGCCGTGAGCGGGCCAGGCCACCACGTGGCCGACACCGGGCGGGATCTCCTGGTCGCAGCCGGGGCAGCGGTAGAAGCGGCCCGAGGTGCCCGGGATCGTCTGCACCACCCAGTCCTCGCCGCCGAACTCCTCGACCCGCCGCAGCGTGCCGCCGAACGGCACGCCTGACGGCTCCTCCGGGGCGGCCTGACTGCGGGGCGGCTTGCGGCGGGGCGACACGGCGGGCACCTCTCGGACGGAGCGGACGGTCTGGTCCTCCAGGGTACGGGGCGCACCGCCCCGCCCCGCAGCCCTACCACGCGGGCCGACGGCGCCTCAGGCTTTCCGGGGAGATCCACCCGATCTTCCGCGAATCGGGGCGTTCCGAGTGCCAATGGCACATGACATCGGTTACTCAACGAGGGACAAGGCGGGGCTCGCACACCCTGCGGCACCCGAGGAGGCCATCCGATGACCGACACCGACCAACTGACCACCCCTCAGCTCGACCTGCCCCCGGCACCACTGCTGGGCGACGCGTCGGGGACCGACTCCCTCAGGGTCGGCGCCTTCCTGCTCTCGGCCCAGTTCCCGGGCCAGGACCACGGCGCGGTGCTGCGCCGCACCGTCGCCGCCGCCGAGACCGCCGAACGGTCCGGCCTGGACTCGGTCTGGCTGGCCGAGCACCACTTCGTGCCCTACGGCGTCTGCCCGGACGCGGCCACCCTGGCCGCCCTGCTGCTCGGCCGGACCCGCCGGATCGGCGTCGGCACGGCGGTCAGCGTGCTCTCCACCACCCACCCGGTGGCCCTCGGCGAGAAGGCCGCGCTGCTCCACCTGACCTCGGACGGCCGGTTCACGCTGGGCGTGGGCCGGGGCGGGCCGTGGATCGACCTGGCGGTGTTCGGCACCGGCGCGGCCGCGTACGAGGAGGGCTTCGGCGAGCGGCTCGACCTGCTGCTGCGCTGGCTGCGCGGCACCCGGGTCGGGGCCCAGGGGCCGCAGTTCAGCTTCCCGGCCGTGGACGTGGTGCCCCGCGCGAACGGGCCGCGCCCGGCCGACCTGGCCGACTGGCTCGACGGGAGGCCGTTGACCCGCTTCCCCCGTCAGCGGCCGGGCGGCGGAGCGGTGGACGGCGCCCTGCCGATCGGCGGACACTCCGTCACCTCCGACCCGGCACAGGGCGGCCCGCCGGTGATCGCCGCCTGCACCTCGCCGGCCGGCGTCCGGGCGGCGGCCGAGCGCGGGCTGCCGATGCTGCTCGGGATGCACTCGGGCGACGAGGACAAGTCGCTGATGCTGGAGGCCTACCGGACCGCCTGGCGGGAGTGCGGCCGGGGCGAGGAGCAACTGGCCCGGGTGGAGCGGGAGCACATGGCCGCCGGGGTGGTGCAGATCGAGGACCGGACGGCGACGGCCCGGGCCCGGCTGCTGGCCGCGATGCCCGGCTGGTTCGAGCACGGGCTCGGCGCGCACCGCACGGTGGACGGCCGGGAGCGCCGGATGCGCGATCCGCGCGAGTACACCGAACTGCTCTGCGACCTGCACGCGGTGGGCACGCCCCGGCAGGCCGCGGACCGGCTGCTGGCCACCGCCGAGCGGACCGGCATCCGCCGCTTCGCCCTGCTGGCCGAGGGCTCGGGCGAGCACGCCGCGACCATGGAGAACATCGCCCGGCTGGGCACCGAGGTGCTCCCCCAGCTGGACTGAGCGAACGTCAGGACGCCGGGCCCTGGTGCAGGCGGCCCGGCGTCCCGGCAGTTCGGCGGTCAGGCCTCAGCAGTCCCGCAACTCATCGGACTGGTTGAGCAGTTGGGCCCGGACCGAGGTGAAGCGGTGGTACCGCTCGTCGCTCTGCTCCGAGGGCGCGAAGACCGCGACCCGGTGGCAGTTCTGGAACGCCAGCCGGACGCCGAAGTGCCGCTGCAGGGCACCCCGGATCGCGTCGCTGGCCATCGCCCGCAGCAGCTGGCCCCGGGCCTGCTCGCTGGGCGGCGGTACCTGGTTGTCGGCGAAGTCGGTGCCGTCCACCTGCACCTGGGCGACCAGCGAGCTGATCAGGTCCCAGGCGTACGGCAGGGAGGTTCGGACGCAGTCGACGAACTCCCTCTCGTCGACCTCTCCTCTCTCGGCCTTCTCCAGCAGGGCCGGTGAGACGTCGAGCGACATGGGTTCTCCTCTCGCGGTCCACCCCGGGCGGACCGCCGGGGTGGTCGTACGTCGTGCCGTTGGTGCCGTTGGTGCCGCTGGTGCAGTTGTGGAAAGCTACGACCGCTCACCACAGAGTGACATCCGCTCGTCAGTACGGCCGGGGAATCCCCCGATTCGAACCGCAATCGCCGCGTGCCCCGTCAGATTGGCCGAATCCCGTCGGATCGTTCATCGAAGTGCTCCGTCCCCGTTGAGTGACCCCCACCCGCCGGACAACCCGTGGAGCTAGGGCGCGGGGCGGGGTGCAGACTCCATGTTTCGCCGTTCACGCGGGTTCATCACCCGTCCGTCGCGGTTTCGCTTCAACTGGCCCCGCTGGGCTAGCGTGGTCAACCATGCGTCTCGTCATTGCCCGCTGCTCCGTCGACTATGCCGGTCGGCTCTCCGCCCACCTGCCCTCCGCGACCCGCCTGATCCTGGTCAAGGCGGACGGGAGCGTCAGCATCCACGCCGACGACCGGGCCTACAAGCCCCTCAACTGGATGTCGCCCCCCTGCTCCCTGAAGCAGGACGGCGACGTCTGGACGGTGACCAACAAGGCCGGCGAGAAGCTGATCATCACCCTGGAGGAGGTGCAGCACGACTCCTCGCACGAGCTCGGCGTGGACCCCGGCCTGGTGAAGGACGGCGTCGAGGCGCACCTCCAGGAGCTGCTGGCCGACCGCATGGAGGTGCTCGGCACCGGCTGGACCCTGATCCGGCGTGAGTACCCCACCGCCATCGGCCCGGTGGACATCCTCGGCCGGGACGCCGACGGCGCCACCGTCGCCGTCGAGATCAAGCGCCGCGGCGAGATCGACGGCGTCGAGCAGCTGACCAGGTACCTGGAGCTGCTCAACCGCGACCCGCTGCTCGCCCCGGTGAAGGGCGTCTTCGCCGCCCAGGAGATCAAGCCGCAGGCCCGGGTGCTGGCCACCGACCGCGGCATCGGCTGCGTGGTGCTCGACTACGACGAGCTGCGCGGCATCGACGACGACAAGCTCAAGCTCTTCTAGGACGCCGAGGGCGACCCCGGCGCCGTGCTGGTATCGGTCGGGGTCGGCGTCGGGGTCGGGGTGGGCGTCGGCGTCGGGGTGGGCGTCGGGGTCGGAGCCGGCGGGGTGGTGGCCGGCCTGGTGGTCGGGGCCTGGGTCGTCGGCTGCGGTTGGCTCGGCTGCTGAGTGGTCGGCGTCGAGGACTTGCTCGGGCTCGAACTCGGCTTGCGGGTACCGCTCTTGGACGGGCTCGCGGACGGGCTCGGGCTCTCCGACTCGCTCGGCGAGGGGGCTGCCGAGGTGTCCGTCGGACTCGGCGTGGGCGTGGTGCCCGGGGCGATGCTGACGTCACCGGTGTAGACGCCCTCGTCCAGCACCCCGTTGTGGCCGCCCCGGCCGGGCTCGTCCGACCGCGCCAGGCTCAGGCCCACCGCCGTCCCCAGCACGCCGACCGCGAGCACCGCCGCCCCGGCCGCCACCGCGGCACGGCGGCGGCCGCCGCGGAGGATCTTCTTGCGGAACCGCAGCGGCACCTGGGCGGCGATCGCCCGCATCACGGGCCGCCGCCCCCCGCCGGGACGCCCCGCGCCCTCGATCGCCCGACCGGACCCGGCCCGCAGCAGCGCCAGCATCCGGCGCCCGGCGGCGGTGCCCCGGGCCTCCTCCACCGAGGCCCGCAGCGAGAGCGCCGCCTCCAGCTCCCCGATGGCCGGACCGGTCACCCCGGTGCAGGCCGCCAGCACGCCCAACTCCTGGTGGAACCAGGCCTCTTCGGTCGGCGAACCGAGTTCGCGGGCCGCCTCCAGGCCGATCTCCAGCACCTGCTCCCAGGCGCCCCAGCGCAGCGAGAGCGCGAAGGCCGGCGCCGCCGCACGGGCCAGCCGGAGCACCTCCTCCGGCCGCCCGGCCGCCCGGTCGGCCAGCAGCGCGCCGACCACCACCTCGGCCTCGGCGGCCAGTTGGGCCGGGCTGACCGAGCTGTGCCCCACCCACCAGGAGAAGTGCCGGGCCGCCCCGAAGGCCACCTCGCCCGGCTCCCACTGCTCCGCCAGGGTCTCCAACACCCCGTCGGTGAGCCGGTGGTGGCCCCCGATCGAGACCGCCAGACCGCACTCGGTCAGCTCCTGCAGGGCGCTCTCCCCCAGGCCCACGTCGATCAGCGCGGGCAGGTGCGGGGCGGTCGGGCACTCCCCTCCGAGCGCCACCGCCAGCAGCAGCACCGCCCGGGCCGCCTCGCTCAGCCCGGCCGTCAGCCGCAGCGTCGGCGCCGCGGATTCGGCCACCGAGGGCAGCGGCACCGAACGGCGCAGCTCCCCCTCCAGCTCGGCCGGGTCCTCCGGCCGGGCGACCTCCTTGACCAGGCCGAACACCCGCCCCCGGTCCTCGTGTTCGGCGACCAGGGTGTCCACCTCGGCGTCCCGCTGGCGCAGCAGCGCGGCCGCCTGCACGAAGCGCAGCGGCAGCCCCTCGGACTCGAACCAGAGGTCGATCGCCCAGGCCCGCTCGTGCTCGTCCAGCGGGCGGCCCGCCAGCCGGCTCACCAGGTTCAGACAGGCGGGGCGGGACAGACCGCCCACCAGGTGGTCCAGCAGCCTTGAGCCGGGCGGCAGTTGGGGGCTGCCGGGGGCGACCGAGACCAGGAACGCGCAGTCCGGCGCGGCGGCCAGCAGCTCCTCCAGCTCGGGACCGCTCGGCTCGACGTCGTCGATCACCACCACGGCGCCCAACGGGGCCAGCAGGTCGCGCAGTTGGTCCTGGTCGGGGCGGAACGGGGCCGACCGGTGGGTGGCCGCGTACAGGTCCTGGAGCAGATCGGACGAGGTCCGGCGGTGCCCGGTCAGGCGCACCACCCCGTCCGGCGCCAGCTCGCCGGCGGCGTCCGCCACCGCACCCAGCAGCGCGGTCCGGCCGGAGCCGCCCTGGCCCACCAGCCGTACCGAACGGCCCTCCGCGAGCAGGCCCAGCAGCTGCGCCACATCGGCCTCGCGGTCCAGCAGCGGCTGGTCCGCGGCGGCGCTCCCCAGGGCGAGCGGCCCCACCGCTGCGGCGGTCGGCCGGTGGCTGTCCGCCACCACCCGCCGCGGCTGCGGCCGCCACTCCGGCGGGCACGGCCGGAACTCCGACCCGTCCGCCCCGCCCACCACCAGCAGCCAGTCACCGGTGACCAGCTCACCGCTCCGCTGGCGCGGCGCCTCCTGCCGGACGTCACCGGATGGCTGGTTCACGATCTCGCTCCGCCCCGTCTAGGCCGACTGTCTGACCGGAGACTCTCGCACACCCGTCTCCGAGGCCTCTACCCGGGGCAGCGGATACGCCGCCGGGGCGCGAAGAACGTACGTGGTTCCACCGGGGGCGCGGGGAACTGCGCGAGTGCGGAAGGCGGACCAGTGTGAGATCGGGGCACGTCAGCCAGTTGCAGGCGTTGCCGTTCCCCTGCGCGCAGTTCCTCGCGCCCCTGCGGGGCGCACCCCGGTGCGTCAGAGGACGACGGGCAGCGTGGTGCCGTAGGGGTCGGGGACGGTGCCCTCGACGGCGAGGATGCGGTGGAGGCGGGTGGCGACCAGGAGGCGCTGCAGCTGGGCCGGGACGGCACGCAGCACCAGGCGCCGCCCGAGGCGCCCCGCCCTGCGGTGGGTGCCCATGATGACGCCGAGGCCGGTGGCGTCCCAGGACTCCAGGCCGGCGAGGTCGAGGACCAGGTCGCCGTGCCCGCCGTCGACCGCCTGGTGCAGGCGGGCGCGGGCGTCGGCGGCGCTGCGGACGTCGAGGCGGCCCTGGATGGCCAGGCGCCGGTGGTCGCCGGTGATGTGCACGCTCTCCTCCTCCGCGGTCGCCCGAGCGGTCAGGACAATCGGAATGCCGTCTCCCCCTCACCCATCTGACGGCGGATCAGCCGTTCAGGTTGCTGGTCCGCGCCGGTTCCGGGCCAACTTCACCCGTCCGATGGAATAGAGGGAATATACGCAGTCGAGCCCCACACCCACGCTCGATTCCCACCCAAATCACCCGTGCGCGGCGGGGTCGTGAGCAAGCTCACCCACTCCCCCGCCGCCCGGGGCTCACTTCTGGTAGTCGTAGAAGCCCTGGCCGCTCTTGCGGCCGAGGTCCCCCGCGGTGACCATGCGGGCCATGATCTCCGGCGCCGCGAACTTCTCGTCCTGGGTCTCGGCGTAGATGTTGCGCGCCGCGTGCAGCAGGATGTCCACGCCGGTCAGGTCGGCGGTCTGCAGCGGGCCCATCGGGTGGCCGAAGCCGAGGCGGCAGGCGGTGTCGATGTCCTCGGCGCTGGCCACGCCCGTCTCGTACAGCTTGGCCGCCTCGACCACCAGGGCGGTGATCAGACGGGTGGTCACGAAGCCGGCCACGTCGCGGTTGACCACCACGACCTCCTTGCCGACGCCCTCGGCGAAGGCGCGGGCCCGGGCCAGCGTCTCGTCGCTGGTCTTGTAGCCGCGGACCAGCTCGACCAGCTTCATCAGCGGCACCGGCGAGAAGAAGTGCACGCCGACCACGGACTCGGGGCGGTCGGTGGCGGCGGCGATCCGGGTGATCGGGATGGCCGAGGTGTTCGAGGCGAGCACGGCGCCGTCCTTGGCGAGCTTGTCCAGCTCGCGGAACACGCCTTCCTTGACGTCGAGTTGCTCGAAGACCGCCTCGACCACGATGTCGGCCTCGGAGACCGCGCCGAGGTCGGTGGTGGTGGTGATCCGGCCGAGCGCGGCCTCCGCCTCGTCGGCGGTCAGCCTGCCCTTGGAGACGAACTTCTCGTACGAGGCGCGGATGCCGTCCAGGCCGCGCTGCAGCGCGGCGTCGGTCACGTCGCGCAGCACCACCTGGTGCCCCGCCTGGGCCGAGACCTGCGCGATGCCCGCGCCCATCAGACCCGCGCCGATGACGGCGATCCGCTGGTCCGCTACGTTGCTCATGGCTACCCCTAAGCTCCTGAAGGCGGCTCGGGGCAGGGATCACCCACCGGAGCCGCGCCGCTCACGCGCCGGACTCTAGTGCCCACGGGGCCCGTGTGGTGCGATTGCGCAGTGTGATGCTGCTGACGTGCCCACGGTGGGTCCGACCTGCGCGCCTACTCCGGCACCATCCCCAAGTCCTGCGCCAGGATGGCGGCCTGCACCCGGCTGCGCAGCTCCAGCTTGGCCAGGATCCGGCTCACGTGCGTCTTCGTGGTCGCCTCGGCCATCTCCAGCCGCCCGGCGATCTCCCCGTTGGAGAGCCCGGCGCCCAGGCAGGCCAGCACCTCCCGCTCCCGGGGTGTGAGCGCCGCCACGGCCTCCCGGGCCCGGGGCTGGTCGGGCCGCCCGGGCCGGGCGAAGGTGGCGATCAGACGGCGCGTCACCGAGGGGGCGAGCATCCCGTCGCCGCGGGCCACCGTGTGCACGCCCTCGATCAGCGCGTCCGCCTCCAGGTCCTTGAGCAGGAAGCCGGCCGCCCCGGCCCGCAGCGCGCCGTAGACGTACTCGTCCAGGTCGAAGGTGGTCAGCACCAGCACCCGCGCGGCATCGGCCGCCACCACCCGGCGGGTGGCCGCGACCCCGTCCAGGCGCGGCATCTGAACGTCCATCAGCACCACGTCCGGCCGCAGCTCCAGCGCCAGCCGGACGGCCTCCTCGCCGTCCGCCGCCTCCCCGACCACCTCGATCCCCGGGTCGGTCCGCAGGATCATCACCAGCGCCGCCCGGACGGCCGCCTGGTCCTCCGCCACCAACACCCGCACCACGTCCGTCACGCCCGTCCCCCGGTCCTCGCACCCGTCCCCGGCTCGCGCGGCAGCACCGCGCGCACCACCCAGCTCCGCTCCACCGGCTCCGCCACGAAGCTGCCGCCGAGCAGCCCGGCCCGCTCGGCCATCCCGACCAGCCCGGCCCGGGCCCCGGGCAGCCCCCGGCCCTCGCCGGCCCGGTACGGGCTCTCCACCCGGATCTCCAACTCCTCGGCCCCGTGGGCCAGCAGGACCTCCACCTCACCCGGCGCGGCGTGCTTGAGCGCGTTGGTGAGCGCCTCCTGGACGATCCGGTAGGCGGCGAGCTCGACCGGGGCCGGCAGCTCGCCGCGCTCGCCCCGCTCGGTCAGCCGGAACCCCAGCCCCGCGGCCCGGCCGCTCTCGGCGGCCTTGGCGACCAGGCTGTCCACCGCCTCCAACCGGGGCGCGGCGTGGCTCTCCTCGGCGTCCCCGGCGCGCAGCAGGCCGATCATCCGGCGCATCTCGGTGAGGCCCTGCACGCTGTTCTCCCGGATCACCGCCATCGCGGCCAGCAGCGGGTCCTCGGGGTCGCGTTCCTGACGGCGTGCCAGGGCCTGGGCGCCGGTGGCGTGGATGGCGATCGCGGAGAGGTGGTTGGCCACCACGTCGTGCAGCTCGCGGGCCATCCGGGCCCGCTCCGCGACCACCGCCTCGCGCCGGTCCAGCTCCGCCAGCAGCGCGGTCTGCTCGGCCCGCAGCCGCTCCGTCTCGGCCCGGTCCCGGTGCTTGCGCACCAGGTCCGCCGTCCACACCGGCCCGAGGAACACCAGCACGCAGACCACCACCGCGAGCAGCGCCTGCGCCACCGAGGTGGTGTACAGCCCGGCCAGCGAGCCCAGCACCACCGTGGTGGCCATCCCGGTCAGGTGCAGCACCTTGGACATCCGGGGCGAGCCGTAGAGCACCGCCGCGTAGAGCAGGTCGGTGTACATCACCAGCGAGGCGGCCAGCGAGCCGGCCCAGACCACGACGCCGATCAGCAGCCCGCCGAGGCTGACCGTCCAGACCGGATGGGTCCGGCGGAACAGCTCCAGCACCGCCAGGGCCACCAGCGGCAGCAGCACCGCCCAGACCGGCAGCGTGGCGGAGCGGTCGTACGCGCCGAAGGCGATCAGCACCAGCCCGCCGAGCAGGCTGCCCAGCGCGATGGCCCGGTCCTCCTGCCGCGGGGTGAGGTCGAGGTTGAGCACCGCCCCATCTCACCATCCCGCCCCGGCCCGCACCGACCCGCCGTACGGAGGAGCCCCGTACATCGAAAGGTGCACCCCGGTCTCCGCGCAGCCGACGATGACCGGCCGCCCGGCCCCCTGGGAGGCTGGCTGCCAGGGAGGTACACCGTGATCGTCACACTGATCGTCGCCGGCGAGGTCGGGTTCTGGGTCCTGCTCGCCCTCGCCCTGGCCGCCCGCTACCTGCTGAGGTGGCGGACCGTCAGCACCGCGCTGCTGCTGGGCCTGCCGCTGATCGACCTGGTGATCCTGGCGCTCACCCTGGTCGACCTGCGCGGCGGCACCACCGCGAGCTGGACCCACGGCCTGGCCGCGAGCTACGTCGGCTTCTCGATCGCCTTCGGCCACATGATGGTGACCTGGGCCGACGGTCACTTCCAGCACCGCTTCGCCGGCGGACCGCGGCCCCCGAAGCCGCCGAAGTACGGCGCCGCGAGGGCCGCGCACGAGTGGGGGATCTTCGCCCGCACCGCGATCGCCGCCGTCATCACCGTCGGCCTGATCGCCGGCGTGACCTGGCTGGTCGGCGACGCCGAGCGGACCCGGGCGCTGAACGCCTGGTACCAGCGGATGGGCCTGGTCACCGGCATCAACCTGGTGATCGCCGCCAGCTACACCATCTGGCCCAAGCAGGAGAAGAAGGAGAAGTCCCCCGGCCTGCTCTGACCGGCCGTCAGCGGTTCTCGCCCGGCACCCAGAGCACGTCGCCGCGCTCCTTGTTGGCCGCCCGGGCCAGGATGAAGAGCAGGTCGGAGAGGCGGTTGAGGTACTTCGCGGTGAGCGGGTTGACGCTGTCCCCGTGCTCCTCGATCGCCGCCCAGGTGGCCCGCTCGGCCCGCCGCACCACGGTGCAGGCCAGGTGCAGGTGGGCGGCGCCGGGGGTGCCGCCCGGGAGGATGAAGCTGCGCAGCTTCTCCAGCTGCTCCAGGTAGTGGTCGCAGTCCCCCTCCAGCCGGTCGATGTAGGACTGGAGCACCCGCAGCGGCGGGTACTTCGGGTCCTCCACCACCGGGGTGGCCAGGTCCGCGCCGACGTCGAAGAGGTCGTTCTGAACCCGCGTCAGGACCGCCGCCACGTCCTCGGGGAGCTGCCCGACGGCCAGCGCCACCCCGATGGTGGCGTTGGCCTCGTTGGCGTCCGCGTAGGCGACCAGCCGGGGGTCCGTCTTGGTGGTGCGGCTCATGTCGCCGAGCGCGGTGGTGCCGTCGTCACCGGTCCGGGTGTAGATGCGCGTGAGGTTGACCATGCGCCGCAGCCTAGTACCCGGCCGCCGGGTCAGCCCCGGAACTCGTTGACGCAGATCAGGTTGCCCTCACTGTCCTTGCAGTAGGCCGAGGCTCCGCCGGGCCACTCGATCACGCCGTCGACGGTCTTGTAGTCCGGCAGGTCGTACTCCTCGAACACCACGCCGCGGGACCGGAGTTCGGCCATCTCCGCGCGCAGGTCCGGCACCTCGAAGGCCACCTGGGTGTGCCCGCCGCGGTCGGCGATCGAGGTCGGGAACAGCAGGATCGAGCTGCCGGCCACCTCGTAGATCGCGCCGCCCTCGATCTCCTTCGCCGGGGTCATCCCCAGCTTCTCCTGGTACCAGCTCTTGGCCCGGTCCAGGTCCACCACCGGGAGGGTGGTGGAGACGTTCCCCTGGGTCAACATGGTCGGCTCCCTTCCCGAAGAGCCCCCCTTCACCCAGTGTGGTCCCGTCAGGCGACGTTGACCCGCTGGCCGGGAGGCGCCGCCTCCAGCCAGGCCAGGAAGCCGGTCAGGGCGTCGTCGCTCATCGCGAGCTCCAGCGGGGCACCGTTGTGCAGGCAGCGCAGCACCACCGAACCGGAGAGCAGCGCCAGCTCCTCCTGGCCCTCCGGGTAGCGCCGGCCCAGCACCTCGATCTCGCGGCGCGGCAGCACCCGGCGCGGGCGCGGCGCGTAGGAGAAGACCCGGAACCACTCGATCGAGTCACCGCTGTAGCGGCCGATACCAAAAACCCACCCCTTGCCGTCGGTCACGGGGACCGGGGCCGAGGTGGGCTGGCCGTTCTCGTCGAGATCGGGCTGCGTGGAGGCGTCCGCGGGCATTTTGAGGCGGTAACTGCAGTCGAACGTTCCGCCTACTCGCTGGATCACCCGGCGGCGGACCGCGAAGGCCACCAATCCGAGCACACAGAGCGCCACGACCGCCGCGCACACCAGAAGGGCGAGGACCATGCTCACCGACCTCCTCGCTACCCGCATCCCCGTTTGCCGGTCGTATCAACGACCCGGCACTGACCTACCAACTGATACGACAGTCCCGGGGTCACGCTCTCGCGTCCCCGGGACCGTCGGTCGTACGTACTGCTGGAACTCAGGCGGCCTTGCGGCGGCCGGCCGCGACGAGGCGGACCTCGGCGCGACGCTCGGCGTGCGCGTCGAGCTCGCTCTTCGCGGTCTCCAGCGCGCGCTCGGCGCGGGCGACGTCGATCTCGTCCGCGAGCTCGGCGATCTCCGCCAACAGCGACAGCTTGTTGTCGGCGAAGGAGATGAAGCCGCCGTGCACGGCCGCGATGACGGTGCCGCCATCGGTGGTGCGGATGGTGACCGGGCCACTCTCCAGCACGCTCAGCACCGGGGTGTGACCCGGCATGATGCCGGTGTCACCGGAGGCCGTACGGGCGACGACGATGGTGGCCGCACCGGACCACACCTTGCGGTCGGCTGCGACCAGCTCGACGTGCAGCTCAGCCAACGTGGGCTCCTAGGCTCTTGCAACCACCGGATGACCCGGCGATTGCGGTAAGAATAACGGGCCCGCGGCCCCGGCAGGAAACCAAGGACACGGAGATGACCGGGATCACAGCGGAACTCCGGTCACACGGCGGGCTCTGAGCCGTGAGGGGCGGCCCCCAGGGACGGGGACCACCCCTCACGGTCAGTCAGCCATCAGGCCGGGCTGGTTACTTCTTGGCCAGCTCGGCGGCGTTGCGCTCGAGGTCCTCGATGCCACCGCACATGAAGAAGGCCTGCTCCGGGACGGAGTCGTACTTGCCGTCCGCGATGCGGTTGAAGGCCTCGATGGTCTCCGACAGCGGGACGGTCGAGCCCTCGACACCGGTGAACTGCTTCGCCACGTAGGTGTTCTGCGAGAGGAAGCGCTCGATCCGACGCGCGCGGTGCACGGTGATCTTGTCGTCCTCGGACAGCTCGTCGATGCCGAGGATCGCGATGATGTCCTGGAGGTCCTTGTACTTCTGCAGGATCCCCTTGATGCGGATCGCCGTGTCGTAGTGGTCCTGCGCGATGTAGCGCGGGTCCAGGATGCGGGACGTGGAGTCCAGCGGGTCGACGGCGGGGTAGATGCCCTTCTCCGAGATCGGACGGGACAGAACCGTCGTCGCGTCGAGGTGGGCGAAGGTGGTGGCCGGGGCCGGGTCGGTCAGGTCGTCCGCGGGGACGTAGATCGCCTGCATCGAGGTGATCGAGTGACCGCGGGTCGAGGTGATGCGCTCCTGGAGGAGGCCCATCTCGTCGGCCAGGTTCGGCTGGTAGCCCACCGCGGAGGGCATGCGGCCGAGCAGGGTCGACACCTCGGAACCGGCCTGGGTGAACCGGAAGATGTTGTCGATGAACAGGAGCACGTCCTGCTGCTCGACGTCACGGAAGTACTCCGCCATGGTCAGCGCGGAGAGCGCGACCCGCAGACGGGTGCCCGGCGGCTCGTCCATCTGGCCGAAGACCAGCGCGGTCTTGTCCAGAACGCCCGAGTCGACCATCTCGTGGATGAGGTCGTTGCCCTCACGGGTGCGCTCGCCGACACCGGCGAACACCGACACACCACCGAAGTTCTCGGCGACGCGGTAGATCATCTCCTGGATCAGAACGGTCTTGCCGACACCGGCACCACCGAACAGACCGATCTTGCCACCCTGGACGTACGGGGTGAGCAGGTCGATGACCTTGATGCCGGTCTCGAACATCTCGGTCTTCGACTCGAGGTCCGCGAAGTTCGGCGCCTTACGGTGGATCGGCCACTTGACCTCGACCTGGGCCTCGAACTCGGCCGCGTCGACGTTCAGGACCTCACCGAGGGCGTTGAAGACCTTGCCCTTGGTGATCTGGCCGACCGGGACGGAGATCGCCGAACCGGTGTCGGAGACCTGCGCGCCACGGACCAGGCCGTCGGTCGGCTGCATCGAGATGCCGCGGACCAGGCCGTCGCCGAGGTGCTGCGCGACCTCGAGGGTCAGCACCTTCTTGCCCGAGCCGTCGGGGTTGTCCACCTCGACCTTGAGGGCGTTGTACATGTCCGGAATCGCGTCGACGGGGAACTCCACGTCGACGACCGGGCCGATGACCCGCGCGACGCGGCCCGTCGCCGTGGTCGGCTCAACAGTGGTGGTCATTCTCATTCGCTCCCGCGGCTAGCGTCGGCGAGGGCGTTGGCACCGCCGACGATCTCGCTGATTTCCTGGGTGATCTCGGCCTGACGGGCCGAGTTGGCAAGCCGCGTGAGCGACTTGATGAGCTCTCCCGCGTTGTCGGTCGCGGACTTCATCGCGCGCCGGCGAGCGGCGTGCTCCGAAGCGGCCGACTGCAGCAGCGCGTTGTAGATCCGGCTCTCGACGTACCGCGGCAGCAGGGCGTCGAGGACGCCCTCGGCCGACGGCTCGAAGTCGTACAGCGGGAAGATCTCGGCCTTGGCCGGCTTCTCCGTGCTGAGCTTGACCTCGTCGAGCTTCAGCGGCAGGAGACGCGCGTCCTGGGCGGTCTGCGTCAGCATCGACTCGAACTTCGTCGACACCAGGTGCAGCTCGTCCACGCCACCGACCTCGGCCGTGAAGGCCGCGATCAGGTCGGCGGAGACCGCCTTGGCGTCACCGTAGGTCGGCTTGTCCGAGAAGCCCGTCCACGACCCCGCGACCTCAAGGTTGCGGAAGTTGTAGTACGAGACGCCCTTGCGGCCGACGATGTACGTCGCGACGTCCTTGCCCTCGGCCTTGAGCCGCGCGGTGAGCGCGACGCCGGCCTTGATGGCGTTGGTCGAGTAGCCACCGGCCAGACCGCGGTCCGCGGTGATCACCAGGACGGCGGCGCGGGTGGCGCCGGCCTTCTCGGTGGTCAGCGGGTGCTTGGCGTTGGACCGGGTGGCCACCGCCGTCACCGCCCGGGTGAGCTCATCGGCGTACGGAGTGGAGGCGGCCACCGCGCGCTGCGCCTTGACGATGCGCGACGCGGAGATCATCTCCATCGCCTTGGTGATCTTCTTCGTCGCGGTGACAGAGCGGATCCGGCGCTTGTAGACCCGAAGCTGTGCTCCCATGGGTCGTTACGTCCTTTCCCTCGCTACCGGACTCAGGCCTGCTCGCCGAGCAGCTTGCCGTCGGCGGTGGTGAAGCCCTGCTTGAACGACGCGATCGACTCGGTCAGCGCGTCGATGGTGCCGTCCTCGAGCTTCGAGGTCTCGACGATGCCCGCCAGCAGCTCCTTCTTGGAGGTGCGCAGGTAGTCGAGGAACTCGCGCTCGAAGCGGCGGATGTCGGCGACCGGGACGTCGTCCAGCTTGCCGGTGGTGCCGGCCCAGATGGAGACGACCTGCTCCTCGACCGGGAACGGCTGGTACTGGCCCTGCTTCAGCAGCTCGACCATGCGGGCACCGCGCTCCAGCTGCGCCTTGGAGGCCGGGTCCAGGTCGGAACCGAAGGCGGCGAACGCCTCCAGCTCGCGGTACTGGGCCAGGTCCAGGCGGAGGCGGCCGGCGACCGACTTCATGGCCTTGATCTGGGCGGAGCCACCGACGCGGGAGACCGAGATGCCGACGTTCACGGCCGGGCGGATGCCGGCGTTGAACAGGTCGGACTCCAGGAAGCACTGGCCGTCGGTGATGGAGATGACGTTGGTCGGGATGTACGCCGAGACGTCGTTGGCCTTGGTCTCGATGATCGGCAGACCGGTCATCGAGCCGGCGCCCAGCTCGTCGGAGAGCTTGGCGCAACGCTCCAGCAGGCGCGAGTGCAGGTAGAAGACGTCACCCGGGTAGGCCTCGCGGCCCGGCGGACGACGGAGCAGCAGCGACACGGAGCGGTACGCCTCGGCCTGCTTCGACAGGTCGTCGAAGATGATGAGGACGTGCTTGCCGTCGTACATCCACTCCTGGCCGATGGCCGAACCGGTGTACGGGGCGAGGTACTTGAAGCCGGCCGGGTCGGAGGCGGGAGCAGCCACGATGGTGGTGTACTCCAGCGCGCCGGCCTCCTCCAGGGCGCCGCGGACGGACGCGATGGTCGAGCCCTTCTGGCCGACGGCGACGTAGATGCAGCGGACCTGCTTCTTCGGGTCGCCCGACTTCCAGTTGTCGCGCTGGTTGATGATCGTGTCGATCGCCACCGCGGTCTTGCCGGTCTGGCGGTCGCCGATGATCAGCTGACGCTGGCCGCGGCCGATCGGGGTCATCGCGTCGATGGCCTTGATGCCGGTCTGCATCGGCTCGTGCACCGACTTGCGGACCATGACGCCGGGGGCCTGCAGCTCCAGGGCACGACGGCCGGTGGAGGCGACGTCGCCCAGACCGTCGATCGGGTTGCCCAGCGGGTCCACGACGCGGCCGAGGTAGCCGTCACCGACCGGAACGGAGAGGACCTCGCCGGTGCGGTGCACCGTCTGGCCCTCCTCGATGCCGCTGAACTCACCGAGGACGACGACGCCGATCTCGCGCGCCTCGAGGTTCAGCGCGAGGCCGAGGGTGCCGTCCTCGAACTTCAGCAGCTCGTTGGCCATGACCGAGGGCAGACCCTCGACCTTGGCAATACCGTCCATGGCCTCGGTGACCGTGCCGACCTCTTCACGCGAGGCGGCGTCCGGCTGGTACGACTGGACAAAGCCGGCCAGCGCGTCCCGGATCTCCTCCGGACGGATCGTAAGCTCCGCCATCAGGCTTCCCTGCTCTCCTAGTTTGCGATCCTCGGCCCGCCATTGAGGGCCGCAAGTATTCGACTCTCGGCCGGGTCGTGCGAACCGGCCGTACGTTTTGCCGGCTCCTGCGGAACCGGTTCCCGACCGAGGGTCGGATGGTGCTGGTGCGTCAGCCTTCGAGGGCCTGGCGAGCGCCTTCGAGGCGGCTCGACACGGTGCCGTCGATGATCTCGTCACCGATCTGCACCTTCACACCGCCCTGGACCGTGGGGTCCACGTCGATGTTCAGGTGCACCTGGCGGCCGTAGAGCCGACCCAGCGAGTTCGCCAGGCGGTCCTTCTGACCGTCCGTCAGCGGAACGGCGGTGGTGACCAGGGCCACCACACGGTCCCGCCGGGCGGCGGCGAGCTTCGAGTAGGACTCGAGGCCCTGCTCCAGGCTACGTCCGCGCGGGTTGGTGACCAGGGCGGTGACCAGACGGGCGGTGCCCGCGTTGGCCCGGCCGCCGAGCAGCTTCTTGATCAGCTCCGCCTTGGCGGCGGCGCCGGCCTTCGGCTCGGTCAGGGCGCTGCGCAGCTCGTGCGAGCCGCTGACGATCCGTCCGAAGCGGAACAGCTCGTCCTCGACGTCGTCCAGCTGGCCGGCCTTGTCGGCCGCGATGACCTCGGCGTAGGCGCCGAGCTCCTCGACCGCGTCGACCAGGTCGCGGCCGCCGGACCAGCGGGACCGGACCAGGCCGGACAGCAGGTCGACGGTCTCGCCGGACACCTGGCCGCCGAGCAGCGTGGTGACGAACTGAGCCTTGTCCTGGCCGTCCCGCGAGGGGTCGGTCAGCACCCGGCGCAGCGAGACCTCGCGGTCCAGCAGCGCCGTCACGGCGGTGAGCTCCTCGGCCAGCTTGGCCGCGTCCACCGAGGTGGCGTCGGTCAGGCTCTCGAGGTTCTTCCGGCCGGCGGCCAGGGCCTCACGGCTGGCGCCGATCACTTGGACGCACCCTGGGCCGCAGAGGCCTTGGCCTCCAGGTCGTCCAGGAAGCGGTCGATCACGCCGCTCTGCCGGGCGGAGTCCTCGAGGGACTCGCCGACGATGCGGGAGGCGAGCTGCGCGGCGAGCGAGCCGACGTCCTGACGCAGGACCGCGGTGGCCTGCTTCTTGTCGGCGTCGATCTGCGCGTGACCGGCGGCGACGATGGCCTCGCGCTGACGCTGGCCCTCCTCGCGCATCTCGGCGATCAGGGCGGCGCCCTGCTCACGAGCCTGCTCGGTGATGCGAGCCGCCTCGTGACGCGCCTCGGAGAGCTCGGCGCGGTACTGCTCAAGCAGGGCCTGGGCCTCGGCCTGAGCAGCGTCCGCGCGCTCCATGCCGCCCTCGATCGCGTCCCGGCGGTCCGCCAGCACCTTCTCGATGCTGGGCAGGAGCTTCTTGCCGAGGATGCCGAAGACGATGAAGAAGCAGAGCAGGCCGATGACGATCTCGGGCCACGCGGGGAGAAGGGGGTTCATCTTCTCCTCCTCCGCGAGGAGGAGAGCCACGGAGGCGCTCATATCTGAACCTTTCGTCAAAAAGGGCTACGGCCAGTAATTACGAAGAATTACTTGGTGCCGAAGACGAACGGCATGACGATGCCGATGAGGGCGAGCGCCTCGGTCAGCGCGAAGCCGATGAACATGTTGGAACGGATCAGGCCGGCAGCCTCGGGCTGACGGGCCATGGCCTGGACACCGTTGCCGAAGATCAGACCAACGCCGATGCCGGGGCCGATCGCGGCGAGGCCGTAACCGACGGAGGCGATGGAACCGGAGAGCTCAGCGAGCTGTGCCATTTCAGCTGTCCTTTTCGGGGTGTGAACCGGCGGTGGTTGGCCACCGGCAGTACTGGGGGGGTCGGGCTGGGTACTACAGCGGACTCAGTGCGCCTCTTCGAGGGCACCGGCGATGTAGCTGCTGGCGAGCATCACGAAGATGTACGCCTGCAGGAACTGGACCAGCAGCTCGAAGGCGGTCAGGGCGATGGTCACCACGAAGGAGACCGACCCGTAGAGCGCGCCGAGGCTCGGGCTGAGCAGGTACCAGGAAGCGATGGAGAACATCACGATCAGCAGGTGGCCCGCGAACATGTTCGCGAAGGCTCGGACCGCGAGCGTGAAGGGGCGCACGAAGATGTTGGAGAAGAACTCGATCGGCACCAGGATGAACATGACCCAGCCCGGGATGCCCGACGGCCAGCAGAGGTTCTTCAGGCCGCCGACGAAGCCGTGCTGCTTGAAGGTCAGGAACATGTAGGTGAACCAGACCACGGCGGCAAGGCCGGCCGGGAACGCGATCGCCGCCATCACAGGGAACTGTGCGAACGGGATGATCGACATGATGTTCATGATCCAGATGAAGAAGAACATCGAGACCAGCATCGGGACGAACTTCTCGCCCTTCTTGCCGATCGTCTCCAGCACGATGGACCGCTTGACGAAGTCGTAGCCGATCTCGCCGACGAGCTGCATCTTGCCCGGGAGGAGCTTGGGCTTGGCGAAGGCCGCCCAGAAGAAGGCGATGACCAGGAAGGCGCAGAAGAAGGCCAGCAGCATCGGCTTGTTGAACTCGATGCTCCCGATCGTGAAGATCGGCTTGAACTGGAACTCGTTCAGGCCCGGAGCGGGGAATCCGCAGCCAAGGTCATCAAAGTGGCAGCTGCCCCCAGAGGCGAGCAACGTGAGTTCAGCACTCACCACGGACTCCTTCGTCATGACGCATGGTTACGGCAACCTCGGTGTGTCGGCGCGGCCTTCGGCCACGGTGCGGCACTGGAACTTGATGGGTCTCTCGCCGACCCAGCGCGGACTCGTCCGGAACCGCGGGATCGTTGAAGACTGTCTGAGTCCGGGGGGCGATCCGTCCGCTGGGCGGAGGGACCAGGCCGCTTCCCGTACTCGTTCGTCGCGACGGACGATAGCAGTCCGTCAGGACGGCATAAACACCGCCCCCCTCGTGCGAGGGACAGGCAGGCCGGCTCACGGCTTGTCGTCCTTCTTCGCCGAGGAGTTGGTCTCCACGTAGTAGAGCTTGGCCTTCATCCCGGCGCGGACCTGGAAGCCTGTCCAGATCAGAACGCAGCCGAGCAGCGTGAAGGCGAACGCCTTGGTGTCGAAGAGCGTCGTGTTCTTGAACACCGCGAGCACGATGCCGACCAGCAGGATCTGCGTGGTGTACACCAGCAGCGCGCCGGCCATCAGCATGTGCGGGTTGTTCCTGGTCAACCGGTCCAGCGCGACCTGGCCGAAGGCGAAGAACCCCAGCACCAGCAGGGTCGCGAATAGGGCACCGATCAACCCCTTGCTGCCCACCACCACCGTGGAGATCACGGTGGCGACGGCCCCGGCGACCGCAGTGGGGATTGCGGCGCCGCGGAGGGGGATCCGGGCGTCGTGGGACGGCATGTCGGCAACTCCGGCGGCATGTCGAGAACGGGGGACGGCGCTTGGGACGCGGTGTGGGACCGTACCGAGAACGTCCAGCCGCTGACCTGGCCGCCCGACGGCGAGCCCGTCGAGGAAGCCTGACCAGGGACGGAAGTCCTCCACCTGTCAGGTCTTTCGGCGCGTACTCGGTACTCGTGAACGGTATCACAAACTATTTGATTAGAGCTTTACCATGCGGGTGTGGTACCTGTCACACCAAGGGAGCAACGGTGCCGCCGTACGGGTGACGGCAGTTGACGCCCCGTCAGGGAACGCGTCGTCAGCCCTGCCCGCCGTGACGGGCCCCGCCGACCGCGGTGGCACCGGTGCCGAGCCGGCCCAGCAGCTCCTCGTCCTCCGCGGACAGCGCCACCTCGGCCGAAACCTCCGTGACCTGCGGCTCGGGCGCCTTCCGGTACCGGGGCGGCACGAAGGCCTGCACCGCACGCGGGGCCCGCGGCCGGAAGCGCGGCATCAGCAGCACGACGATGCCGAGCAGGCAGAGCCCCGCCATCCCGAGCACCAGGGCACGCCCGCGGCCGGGGACGGAGAAGGCGACGGTGCCGAAGGCGATCAGGGCGGCCCAGAAGTACATGATCAGCACGGCCCGGCTGTGCGAGTGGCCGACCAGCAGCAGCCGGTGGTGCAGGTGCTGCTTGTCCGCCGCGAACGGCGACTTGCCCGCCCAGGTGCGGCGGACCACCGCGAGCAGCAGGTCGGCCAGCGGCAGCGCGATCACGGTCAGCGGCAGCAGCAGCGGGATGTAGATCGGCACCAGCTCGTGCACGGTGGCGGTCTGCGAACCGGTCTGGGCGGTGATCAGGTCGGGGTCGACGCGGCCGGTGATGGAGATGGCGGCCACCGCCAGCATCAGGCCGAGCATCATCGAGCCGGAGTCGCCCATGAAGATCCGGGCCGGGTGCAGGTTGTGCGGCAGGAAGCCCAGGCACATCCCGATCAGCACCGCGCTGAACAGCACCGCGGGGGCGGCGTCGTTGATGCCGTAGCCGTACCAGAGCCGGTACGAGTAGAGGAAGAACGCCATCGCGGCGATGCAGACCATGCCGGCCGCCAGGCCGTCCAGGCCGTCGATGAAGTTCACCGCGTTCACCATGACCACCACCAGGGTGACCGAGATGATCATGCCCATGGTGGGGGTGACCGCCACCGGGCCGATGCCCGGCACCGGGATCGAGATCACCGTGACGCCCTGCCAGACCATCACGCCGGCCGCGATCATCTGACCGCCGAGCTTCACCAGGGCGTCCACGCCCCACTTGTCGTCCAGCACGCCGAGCAGCCACATGATGCCCGCCCCGGCGAGCAGCGCCCGGATGTCCGCCGCCTGGATGAACAGGCCGCTCAGCTTGGTGAGTTGGGAGGCCACCAGCAGGCCCGCGCAGAGCCCGCCGAACATCGCGATGCCACCGAGGCGGGGGGTCGGCTCGCGGTGCACGTCGCGCGCCCGGACCGGCGGCATGGCGCCGGCCAGGATGGCGAACTTCCGCACCGGGCCGGTCAGCAGGTAGGTGACGGCCGCGGTGACGAACAGCACCAGCAGATACTCACGCACCACTGGCCTCCGGTGTGACGGTCTGACGGTCGGATACCGAAGGTACCCCCGTGGCTGCCCGGGTTTCGAGGTGCGTCGTCGTCACGGAGCACACCTTATTGAGTCGGACGCGCCGCGTGTGCACCGCGGTTCGCCTTACCGGGTGCCCGATCCGGGAAACAGCCCCGGATCGCCCTGGATCCGGCGCCCCGTCAGCTCCGCGCGAGCTCCCCGGCGATGGCCCGCACCCGCGCCCCGACCGCCGGATCGGGGCCCGCCGTGAGCAGCCGCCCGATGAGTCCGCCCAGCTCGGCCATGGTCTCGACGGCCATCCCCTGGGCCGCCGCGGCGCCGGTGCCGAGCCGGATGCCGGAGCCGACCGCGGCGGGCGCCGGGTCGTACGGGAGTGCGCACTTGCCGAGCACCAGTCCGGCGGCCGCGCAGCGGCGCTCGGCCTCCAGGCCGGTCAGGCCGAGCGGACCGACGTCGGCGGTCACCAGGTGGGTGTCGGTCCCGCCGGTCAGCGGGGCGGCCCCCGCCAGGCCCAGCTCCCGGGCCAAGGAGCGCGCACCGTCCACCGCACGCCGCAGGTACACCCCGAACTCCGGCGTGTCCGCCTGCGCGAACGCCACCGCCTTGGCCGCCACCTCGTTCATCGCCGCCCCGCCCTGGCTGAACGGGAAGACCGCCCGGTCCACCCGCTCGGCCAGCTCCTCCCCGCACAGCAGCAGCCCGCCGCGCGGCCCGCGCAGCAGCTTGTGGGTGGCCGCCACGGTGACGTCCGCGTACGGCACCGGCGAGGGCGCCAGGCCGGCCGCCACCAGACCGGTGATCTGGGAGACGTTGGCGATCAGGTAGGCGTCCACCTCGTCGGCGATCTCCCGGAAGGCCCGCCAGTCCAGGTGCCGGGGGTAGGAGATGCCACCGGCGATGATCGCCTTGGGACGGTGCAGCCGGGCCAGTTCGCGCACCTGCTCGTAGTCCACCAGGTGGTCCTGCTCGTGGACGCCGTAGCCGATGAAGTCGAACCAGCGGCCGGAGAAGTTCGCCTTGGAGCCGCAGCTCAGGTGCCCGCCGTGCTCCAGCGACATCGCCAGCACCACGTCACCGGGCCGCAGCAGCGCCGCGTACGAGGCCAGCACCGCCGAAGTGCCGGACCGGGGCTGGACGTTGGCGTGCTCGGCGCCGAACAGCCGCTTGGCCCGGTCCACCGCGAGCAGCTCGGCGGCGTCCGCCAGCGAGCAGCCGGCGTGGTGGCGGCGGCCCGGGTAGCCCTCGGCGTACTTGTCCACCAGCGGCCCGGACAGCGCCGCCAGCACCGCCCGGCTGGTCAGGTTCTCCCCCGCCAGGAGCTGGATCGTCTCGGCCCTGCGCCCGGCCTCGGCGGCCAGCAGGTCGGCCATCTGAGGGTCCGCCAGCCGCAGCGCGGCGGGCGCCTCCCAGGAGAGCTGCACATCGGAGGTGACGGTCATGGGGTGCTCCCGGGCGGCGGCGCGGTGGGGCGGCACCACCAGCGTAGGACGGGCCGCACCCGACGGCCCGTCAACGCACCCAACCGGGCCTCGCCCGGCCGGGGGACGCCCGCGGCGGCCGCAGCGTCAGCGGGCCACGCCGGTCAGCGCCGTCACCACCGGGTCGAGGGCGTCGAATATCTCCTCGCCGCAGTTGCGGAACATCCCGATCGGCGCGCCGTACGGGTCGTCCACCTCGTCCGACTCCGGGGAGGAGGCCAGCAGCCAGCCGCGCAGCGCGGCGGCCGAGCGCACCAGCGCCCGGGCCCGCTCGGTGGCCTGGGCACCGCTGCGCGGGTCCGGCAGGGTGGACGGGTCGATCCGCCGCACCAGCCGGGTGAACTCCTTGATGGTGAAGGTGCGCAGGCCCGCCGCGTGCCCCATCGAGATCACCTGGGCGCGGTGGTCCAGGGTGGCGGTGAGCACCAGGTCCGCGTCGATCACGTGCTCGTCGAGCAGCTCGCGCCCGGCGAAGTTGTCCGAGGCCACCCCGTACTCACCGAGCACGGTGGCCGCGTGCGCCTCCATCGGCGCGCCCTCGTGCCCCCACGTCCCGGCGCTCTCCACCACGAACCGGCCGGCCGCCACCGCGGCCAGCCGGGCGTCCAGCTCGTGCCGGGTCAGCCGCTCGGCGATCGGCGAGCGGCAGACGTTGCCGGTGCAGACGAAGAGGATGCGGAAGGTGTCCAGCGGCCGGGGCGCGACGGTGACGTAGCCGGGCCCGGGCAGCGCACCGCCGGGTATGGCGGCGTCGGCCCCGTACAGCGAGGCCGCTGTCAACTGCCGGCCTCCAGGTCGGGGACGACCTCCCTCAGCTGCTCGGCGCTGATCGCGCCGGCCCGCAGCAGGACCGGGACCTTGCCCGTGACGTCGACGATGCTGGACGCCTGGCCGAAGTCGGCGTTGCCGCCGTCCAGGTAGACGGCGACCGAGTCGCCGAGCTGGTTGTAGGCGTCGTCGCAGGTGGACGGCGAGGGGCCGCCGGTCTTGTTGGCGCTGGAGACGGCCATCGGGCCGACGTTGTTCAGCAGCTCCAGCGCGACGGGGTGCAGCGGCATCCGGACGGCCACCGTGCCCCGGGTGTCGCCCAGGTCCCAGCGCAGCGAGGGCTGGTGCTTGGCGACCAGGGTCAGCCCGCCCGGCCAGAACGCGTCGACCAGCTCCCAGGCCTGCTCGGAGAAGTCGGTGACCAGCCCGTGCAGCGTGGTCGGCGAGCCGACCAGCACCGGGGAGGGCATGTTCCGGCCGCGGCCCTTGGCGTCCAGCAGGTGCGAGACCGCCTCCGGGCTGAAGGCGTCCGCGCCGATGCCGTAGAGCGTGTCGGTCGGCAGCACCACCAGCTCGCCCCGGCGGACCGCCGAAGCGGCCTCGCGCAGCCCGGTCTCGCGGTCGGCTGCGTCTGCGCAGTCGTAGCGGCGGCTCATCGGTGCGGTCCCCTCTCGGAAAGCTGACAGGTCGTCAAAAGCGGCGTCACAGCGAGGCCTTGCGGGCCGTGGTGCTGTGCTCGATGGTCACAACGACGCCCTTCGGGCGGTTGTGCTGTGCCCGACCGTCACAACGACGCCCTTCGGGCGGTCGTGAAGCGCGGCCGGTTGTTCAGGTCCCGGTGGTCGGCGGCGTCGGTCCAGCCGCTCTCCTCGCGGAACACCCACGGCACCTGGCCGCCCTGGGTGTCGGCGTGCTCGATGACCACCACTCCCCCGGGCCGCAGCAGGCGGGCGGCCACCCGCTCGATGCCGCGGATCGCGTCCAGGCCGTCCTCGCCGGAGAACAGCGCCATCTGCGGGTCGTGGTCGCGGGCCTCGGGTGCGACGTACTCCCACTCGGTGAGCGGGATGTACGGCGGGTTGGAGATCACCAGGTCGAAGCGGCCGTCCCAGGAGCGGTCGTCCTCGAAGGCGCGGGTGGCGTCGCCCTGGTGCAGCACCACGCGGGCCCGGTCGGAGCTGGCCTCGACGTTGCGCCGGGTGTAGGCGAGCGCGCCCTCGTCCAGCTCGAAGGCGTGCACGGTGGAGCGCGGCAGCTCCTGCGCCAGGGCGAGCGCGATGGCGCCGGAGCCGGTGCACAGGTCGACCACCAGCGGCTCGGCCACGTCCATGTCGCGGACGGCGTCTATGGCCCACTCGACCACGGTCTCGGTCTCCGGCCGGGGCACGAACACCCCGGGGCCGACCTCCAGCTCCAGGTAGCGGAAGAACGCCCGCCCGGTGATGTGCTGGAGCGGCTCGCGCGCCTCACGGCGCGAGACGGCCTCCCAGTACCGGGCGTCGAAGTCGCCGTCCTTCACCGTGTGCAGCTGGCTGCGCTTGACGTTGTGGACGTGGGCGGCGAGCTCCTCCGCGTCGAAGCGCGGCGACGGCACCCCGGCCGCGGCCAACCGCTGGGTGGCCTGGGCCACCTCGGCGAGCAGCAGGTTCATCCGTCCACACCCCTCGGGTCAGTTCTCCTGCGCGGCGGCCAGCTTGGCCGCCGCGTCGGCGTCCACGCAGGACTGGATCACCGCGTTGAGCTCGCCGTCCAGCACCTGGTCCAGGTTGTACGACTTGAAGCCGGTGCGGTGGTCCGAGATGCGGTTCTCCGGGAAGTTGTACGTCCGGATGCGCTCCGAGCGGTCCACCGTGCGGACCTGGCTGCGCCGGGCGTCCGAGGCCTCCTGCTCGGCCGCCTCCTGCGCGGCGGCGAGCAGCCGCGAACGCAGGATGCGCATGGCCTGCTCCTTGTTCTGCAGCTGGCTCTTCTCGTTCTGGCAGGACGCCACGATACCGGTCGGCAGGTGGGTGATCCGGACCGCCGAGTCGGTGGTGTTGACGGACTGCCCGCCCGGGCCGGAGGAGCGGTAGACGTCGATCCGCAGGTCGTTGGCGTGGACTTCCACCTCGACCTCCTCGGCCTCCGGGGTGACCAGCACGCCCGCCGCCGAGGTGTGGATGCGGCCCTGCGACTCGGTGGCCGGGACGCGCTGCACCCGGTGCACGCCGCCCTCGTACTTGAGCCGGGCCCAGACGCCCTGGCCGGGCTCGGCGTTCCCCTTGGTCTTCACGGCGACCGAGACGTCCTTGTAGCCGCCGAGGTCGGACTCGTTGGCGTCGATGATCTCGGTCTTCCAGCCGACCCGCTCGGCGAACCGCAGGTACATCCGGAGCAGGTCCCCGGCGAACAGCGCGGACTCCTCGCCGCCCTCGCCGGCCTTGACCTCCAGGATGACGTCCTTGTCGTCATTGGGGTCGCGCGGCACCAGCAGCAGCCGCAGCTCCTCCGTCAGCTCCCCCTGGCGAACCTCGGACGCCTTCACCTCGGCGATGAAGTCCGAGTCCTCGGCGGCCAGTTCACGGGCCGCGACGATGTCCTCGCCGGCCTGCCTCCAGGCCAGGTACGTCCGGGTGATCGGGGTCAGCTCGGCGTACCGCTTGGCCAGCTTGCGGGCGTTGGCCTGGTCGGCGTGGACGGCGGGGTCGGCCAGCCTCGCCTCGAGGCCGGCGTGCTCGACGAGGAGCTCTTCGACTGCCTCGAACATCGGGTGGGCCTACTTCCGGGTGGTGGGGGGATGCTGCGAGAAGGGGAGGGACGCGAACGGCGCCGGTCCGGACGCACCCCCGAAGGGGCACGACCGGAACCGGCGCCGTACGGACGCTAGTCGTCCTGCTTGACCGAGAGCTTCTTGCCGAAGCGGGCCTCGAAGCGGGCGACACGGCCACCGGTGTCCAGGATCTTCTGCTTGCCGGTGTAGAACGGGTGGCACGCGGAGCAGACCTCGGCGCGAATGACGCCGGACGTCTCGGTCGAACGAGTGGTGAACTCGTTGCCACAGGTGCAGGTGACGTGCGTGACCACGTACTCGGGGTGAACGTTGGGCTTCAAGGGGATCTCCTAGTGATCGGGAGGGCACCGGGTCGGCGGCTGACAGCCGCACGTGAACCGGGACCGACGGACCAGTCTGCCAGGACTGGGCGCATCTTCCCAAACCGGGTTGCACCCCCGGGTATTCCGGCTCCGCCGGGAAGGCCTCAGCGCTTGGCCCGGGAGGCCTTGGGGGTCGCGGACGGGGTGGCCTGGGCCGGGTTGGCGGGCTGCTCGGCCAGGACCGACGCGGGCACCGGCTGGTCGTTCTTCAGCGCCGTCCAGAGCTGGGCGGCCCGGGGCTCGGCCGGGATCACCCGGTTCGGGTCGCTGGGGGCGGTGACGACCGGCAGGGTGACCATGCTCAGCTCGTCCGGGCCGATGCCCTTGAGGCTCTCGGCCAGGCCCGTCAGCGCGCTCACCGAGGCCAGGTCGGAGTCGGTGGTGACGGACTTGGTGAGCTTGTCCGCCACCGAGAACAGCTTGGCCGGGTTGGTGGTCAGCCCCAGGCTCTTGGTCTGGGCGAGGATCGACTTCACCATCTGCTTCTGCAGCTCGATCCGGCCCAGGTCACTGCCGTCGCCGACCCCGTGCCGGGTGCGGACGAAGGCCAGCGCCTGCTCGCCGCCCAGGTGGTGGGCACCGGCCTCCAGGTGCAGGCCGCTGTCCTTGTCGTCGATCGGCACCGTGGTGGTCACGTCCACCCCGCCGATCGCGTCGATCAGGCCCGCGAAGCCGGCGAAGTCGATCTCGACGTAGTGGTCCATCCGCAGCCCGGTGAGCTGCTCGGTGGTCTTCACCGCGCAGGCCGGGCCGCCCGCCTCGAAGGCGGAGTTGAACATCGCGCTCTTCGCGGCGGGGACGGTCTTGCCGTCCTTGGCGGTGCAGGCGGGGCGGGACACCAGGGTGTCCCTGGGTATCGAGACCACCTGCCCGGCGGTGTGGTCCTGGTTGACGTGCACCACCATCGCGGTGTCGGAACGGGCGGTGCCGTCCGTGTTCCCGCCCGCGAGGTTCCCGTTGGCGCCGCCCCGGGAGTCGGAGCCCAGCACCAGGACGTTGAAGGAGCCGTCGGTCGAGGCGGGCGGGCGGGAGGCGCCCAGCTGGGCGTTGATGTCGACGCCCTTGATGTTCCCGTTCAGCTTCCAGTACGCGTACCCGGCGGCGCCGCCGCCCAGCACCAGCAGCCCCGCGACGCTGCACACCACGGTCCGTCGTAGTCGGACCTTGCGGGAGACGACCCTGCGTCGGTGCTCGGCCATATCGCCTCTCGTCCTCACTCTCAGGGGGGCTCTGGTCGGTATGACCTCAATCCGAGCATAAGCGAACCGAATACCGATAAGTCCCTTTCTTAGAACTGCCTGAGAAGACGCGAGGACCCCGGGTCGCGGTTGCGTCCCGGGGTCCTCGGAGTGCGGATCGTCAGTCGCCGGAGCCCGGCGTGCTCTTGGCGATCTGCATCAGGAACTCGGCGTTGCTCTTGGTCTGCTTGAGCTTGTCCAGCAGCAGCTCCATGGCCTGCTGCGAGTCGAGCGCGTGCAGCACGCGGCGGAGCTTCCAGGTGATCGCGAGCTCCTCGCTGCCCAGCAGGATCTCGTCCTTGCGGGTGCTGGAGGCGTCCACGTCCACGGCCGGGAAGATGCGCTTGTCCGAGAGCTTGCGGTCGAGCCGGAGCTCCATGTTGCCGGTGCCCTTGAACTCCTCGAAGACGACCTCGTCGGCGCGCGAGCCGGTCTCCACCAGGGCGGTGGCGAGGATGGTCAGCGAGCCGCCGTTCTCGATGTTGCGCGCGGCGCCGAAGAACTTCTTCGGCGGGTAGAGCGCGGTCGAGTCGACACCACCGGACAGGATGCGGCCGGAGGCCGGCGCCGCCAGGTTGTAGGCGCGGCCGAGGCGGGTGATCGAGTCCAGCAGGATGACCACGTCGTGGCCCAGCTCGACCAGGCGCTTGGCGCGCTCGATGGCCAGCTCGGCGACGACGGTGTGGTCCTCGGCCGGGCGGTCGAAGGTCGAGGAGATGACCTCGCCCTTGACCGACCGCTGCATGTCGGTGACCTCTTCCGGACGCTCGTCGACCAGGACGACCATCAGGTGGCACTCGGGGTTGTTGGTGGTGATCGCGTTGGCGATCGACTGCATGATCATCGTCTTGCCGGTCTTCGGCGGGGCGACGATCAGACCGCGCTGGCCCTTGCCGATGGGCGAGACCAGGTCGATGATCCGGGTGGTCAGGATGCCCGGGTCGGTCTCCAGCCGCAGGCGCTCCTGCGGGTAGAGCGGGGTCAGCTTGCCGAACTCCGGGCGGTTGCGCGCCTGGTCCGGGTCGGTGCCGTTGACGGAGTCCAGCCGCACCATGGCGTTGAACTTCTCGCGGCGCTCGCCGTCGCGCGGCTGGCGCACCGCACCGGTGATGGCGTCACCCTTGCGCAGGCCGTTCTTGCGGACCTGGGCGATCACGTTGCGGATCTGACGGGTCTTCCCCTCGCGGATCAGGTTGCGGATCGCCGGGGTGGCGACCAGGACCTCGAAGGCGGCCGCCCGGC
>NZ_JBSGEL010000016.1:0-136900 GCF_053602875.1 Kitasatospora sp. NPDC004289
AAATAAACAACAATACCCACACTCTTCCCATACACCACGCTCTTCCGATCTGGAAGAACGAGACCCGTGTGCCGGGTACGGAGATCCACTTGCACGTGAGCGTCCGTACCCGGCACACGGGCGGCGCCTCCCGCAGCGCGCAGTTCCTCGCGCCCCTGGGTCGCTGCCCTTCCGGCGGGCCCGGAGGGCAAGCCTGCGGCCCGCCCCCACGTTTGACCCTGACACCGTGTCAGGGCTTGGAGTAGCCCTCGTCATGTTCAGCATCGGAGACTTCGCGAAGCACGGCCGGGTGTCGGTCCGGATGCTCCGCCACTACGACGCCATCGGCCTGCTCGCCCCCGCCCGGGTGGACCCGTTCACGGGCTACCGGGGCTACGAGGCGGCCCAGCTCTCCCGGCTCAACCGGATCATCGCGCTCAAGGACCTCGGCTTCACGCTCCAGCAGGTGGCCGGGATCATCGACGAGCAGGTGTCCCCGGAGGAGCTCCGCGGCATGCTGCGCCTGCGCAGGGCCGAGCTGGCGGCGGCGGTGGCGGAGGCCGAGAGCCGCCTCACCCGGGTGGAGTCGCGGCTCCGGTCGATCGAGAGCGAGGGGCACATGCCCACCGAGGACATCGTGGTGAAGAGCCTCCCGGCGGTCCGGGTCGCACAGCTGTCCGCCGTGGCGGAGAGCTTCGGGCCGGAGCACATCGGCCCCGTCGTCGACCCGCTGTTCGGCCGCCTGTGCGCGCTGGTGGAGCGGGCCGGCCTCACCGTGGCCGGCCCCGGCCTGGCGTACTACGAGGAGGCCGAACCCGGCTCCGAGCGGGTCCGGGCGTACGCCGCGCTGCCGGTGAACGCCGCGCCCGACCCGGCGTACGGCTTCGAGGTCGCCGACCTGCCCGCCGTGCAGCGGGCCGCGACCCTGGTCCACCGGGGCGCGATGGACCAGGTACTGCCGGCCGAGCAGCTGATGGCCCGGTGGGCCGAGGCCACCGGCGAGCGGGCCGTCGGGTACGTCCGCGAGCTCTACCTGGAGTGCGAGGGCCCGCAGAGCACCTGGGTCACGGAGCTCCAGCAGCCGCTCGCCTGACGCCCCTTCAGGAGGCGCCGAGCGCCGCCGCGTTCGACCACTCGCGGGTGGAGAGCACCAGCCGGTAGCCGTCCGGGTCCTCGACCGTGACGCCCCACTGGTCCCAGTAGGGGTTGTGCGCGGGGACCCGGCGGCCGCCGTGCGCCTCCAGCCGCTCGACCAGCTCCTGCGGCACCTCCCCGCCCAGGTAGACCACCAGCAGGTCCTCCGCCGTCGGCCGCGGCCGGACCGCCCCCGCGTCCACCAGCTCCAGGTGCCAGGCGGCGTCCGGCCAGCCGGCCATCAGCAGCGCGTGCTCCTCGGAGCCCGGTTCGGGCTCTGAGCGCCAGAGCACGCTCAGCCCGAGGCCCTCGATCCAGAACCGCTCCGCCGCCGCCAGGTCCCTGCTCGGCCGGGCGATCCGTACGTGTGCCGAACCGTTCATGCGCAATCCCCTCCCGTGACGCGTGACGACCACTCCGTCTGACGGATGATCAAGTGTCCGACCGTACCGCGCCGCCGCCGGTCGGCGGGCTGCCGCCGTCGCGGGCGGGTAGCCTGGGCGCGGATCGTCGCGAGGAGGAAGCCAATGGCAGGGCCGGGCACCCGGGTCTTCATCTCGCACCTCTCGGGGGTCGCGGTCTTCGACCCGAACGGCGACCAGGTCGGCCGGGTGCGGGACGTGGTGGTCTCGCTGCGGATCGGCGGCCGCCCGCCCCGGGTGCTGGGCCTGGTGGTCGAGGTGGTCGGCCGGCGGCGGATCTTCCTGCCGATGACCAGGGTGACCAGCCTGGAGTCCGGGCAGGTGCTCACCACCGGTGTGATCAACATGCGGCGGTTCGAGCAGCGCCCCTCCGAGACCCTGGTGCTGGCCGAGCTCCTGGACCGCACCGTCACCCGGACCAAGACCTCCGACGAGGTCACCGTGCTGGACGTGGCGATGGTGCAGACCCGGGTCCGCGAGTGGGAGATCAGCAAGGTCTTCGTCCAGGTCGGCAAGGTCTCCCGGCTGCGCAAGGCCAAGGGCGAGACGCTGACGCTGGACTGGTCCGCCGTCAGCGGCTTCTCGCTGGCCGAGGAGGGCCAGGGCGCGGCCAACCTGCTGGCCACCTTCGAGCAGCTCCGCCCGGCCGACCTGGCCAACGTGATGCACCACCTCTCCCCCAAGCGCCGCGCCGAGGTGGCCGCCGCCCTCGACGACGACCGGCTGGCCGACGTGCTGGAGGAGCTGCCGGAGGACGACCAGGTCGAGATCATCGGCAAGCTCCAGGAGGAGCGCGCCGCCGACGTGCTGGAGGCGATGGACCCGGACGACGCCGCCGACCTGCTCTCCGACCTGCCCGAGGAGGCGGCCGAGCGGCTGCTGCGCCTGATGGAGCCGGACGACGCCGCCTCCGTCCGACGCCTGCTCAGCTACGAGGAGAACACCGCCGGCGGCCTGATGACCACCGAGCCGATCGTGCTGGAGCCGGACGCCACGGTGGCCGAGGCGCTGGCCCGGGTCCGGGTCTCCGACCACAAGCCGGCCCTGGCCGCCCAGGTCTACGTCTGCCGCCCGCCGAACGAGACGCCGACCGGCAAGTACCTGGGCACCATCCACTTCCAGCGGCTGCTCCGCGAGCCCCCGTACACCCTGGTCGGCTCACTGGTCGACGACGACCTGGACCCGCTGCCACCGGACACCCCGCTGCACCTGGTGACCAGCTACCTGGCCGCCTACAACATGGTGGCCGCGCCCGTGGTGGACGAGGCCGACCACCTGCTCGGCGCCGTCACCGTCGACGACGTGCTCGACCACCTGCTGCCGGACGACTGGCGCGAGGAGGCGCTGCACGCGGGCGACGCGCACGACTCCCACGACCGCGATGCCGAGAGCGAGGTGACCACCGGTGGACGGTGACCGCAGGAACCGCCGCGACGAGTCCCCGCGCCAGCGCCTCCAGGGCGAGCTGCGCGAACTGCGCCAGCTGCGCGAACTGCGCGCGCGCGAGGGCACCCAGCGCAGCAGCCGCAACGAGTCCACCGGCAGCTCGGCCCGGGTCCGGCTGGACCAGCCGCGCACCGCCCGCCCCGGGCTGATCTCGCTGCCGGCCTACGACCCCGAGGCCTTCGGCAAGCTCTCCGAGCGGATCGCCCGCTTCCTCGGCACCGGCCGGTTCATCGTCTGGATGACGGTGGTGATCATCGCCTGGGTGGTCTGGAACACCGTGGGGCCGGTGAGTTGGCGCTTCGACGACTACCCGTTCATCTTCCTCACCCTGATGCTCTCGCTCCAGGCCTCCTACGCGGCCCCGCTGATCCTGCTCGCGCAGAACCGCCAGGACGACCGGGACCGGGTCAACATGGAGCAGGACCGGGCCCGCAGCGACCGCAACATCGCCGACACCGAGTACCTCACCCGCGAGGTCGCCGCCCTGCGGCACGGCCTCGGCGAGGTCGCCACCCGCGACTTCGTCCGCTCCGAACTCCAGGCGCTGCTCAAGGAACTCGACGAACGCCGGGACCACGCCGACACGTTGTGACCCTCCGCACGTTACTCTCCGGTCGGCCGGGTACCGCCGGGCCTTACCATCAAGGCATGGCGAACGAGACTGAGGTCCCGGCAGGCGTCACGGAGGATTCCGTGCGCACCGCGCTGGCGACCGTCAACGACCCGGAGATCAACCGACCGATCACCGAGATCGGCATGGTGAAATCGGTCGAGATCGGGGCCGGCGGCGCGGTGAAGGTGGCGGTCTACCTGACCGTCTCCGGCTGCCCGATGCGCGAGACCATCACCGAGCGGGTCACCACCGCCGTCTCCGCCGTGCCCGGCGTGACGGAGGTTCAGGTCGAGCTGGACGTGATGAGCGACGAGCAGCGGCGCGAGCTCTCCCAGCTGCTGCGCGGCGGCGCGCCCGAGCGCGAGATCCCCTTCGCCAAGCCCGGCACCCTGACCCGGGTCTACGCCGTGGCCTCCGGCAAGGGCGGCGTCGGCAAGTCCTCGGTCACCGTCAACCTGGCCGCCGCGATGGCCGCCGACGGCCTCAAGGTCGCCGTGGTCGACGCCGACATCTACGGCCACAGCGTGCCCCGCATGCTCGGCGTCGAGGGCCGGCCGACCCAGGTCGAGGACATGATCATGCCGCCGTCGGCGAACGGCGTGAAGGTCATCTCGATCGGCATGTTCACCCCCGGCAACGCGCCGGTGGTCTGGCGCGGCCCGATGCTCCACCGCGCCCTCCAGCAGTTCCTGGCCGACGTCTACTGGGGCGACCTCGACGTCCTCCTGCTGGACCTCCCGCCCGGCACCGGCGACATCGCCATCTCGGTCGCCCAGCTCGTCCCGAACGCCGAGATCCTGATCGTCACCACCCCGCAGATGGCCGCCGCCGAGGTGGCCGAGCGGGCCGGCACGATCGCCCTGCAGACCCACCAGAAGATCGTCGGCGTGATCGAGAACATGTCGGGCATGCCCTGCCCGCACTGCGACGAGATGATCGACGTCTTCGGCACCGGCGGCGGCCAGACCGTGGCCGACGCCCTCACCCGCTCCGTCGGCGCGACCGTCCCCGTCCTCGGCTCCATCCCGATCGACGTCCGCCTCCGCGAGGGCGGCGACGACGGCCGCCCGGTCGTCCTCTCCAACCCCGACTCCCCCGCCGGCTCCGCCCTGCGCACCATCGCCGGCAAGCTCGGCGGCCGCCAGCGCGGCCTCTCCGGCCTCTCCCTCGGCCTCACCCCGAAGAACAAGTTCTGACGGACCGCCAGGCGCACGGCGCGGCCCCCGGGAGGAGATCCTCCCGGGGGCCGCGTGCATCGTCGGTGCGGGCCGTCCCGCCGGAGCCTCAGCGGCCGTCGTAGACGGTCAGGTCGGGGACGGTGGAGAAGCCGGCGCCGTAGGCGCTGACGCCGCGGCCGTAGGCGCCGAGGAGGACGCCGGGGGCCTCGCCGGCCAGGACCCAGCCGTACTCGGACTCGCGGTAGCGGAAGGGCTGCGGGAGGCCGTTGACGGGGAGGGTCAGCGGGGACCAGCCGGGGCCGTCGAGGTCGTCGGCGAGGTCCCAGGCCAGGGCGGTCTGCTGGTCGAGCCAGTCCTGGCGCAGGGTGCGGTCGAGCTGGCCCGGCCAGGTGGCGGCGAGCAGGCCGGAGCCGGCCAGCCAGGCGGCGGAGGAGGCGGAGGTGGCCTCCAGGGTGCCGGTGTTGTCGGCGCTGCGCCGGGAGTCGCGGCGGGCCACCGTGACCACCACGGCGAACTTGCGGACGTCCCGGGGCTCGTAGGCCTTGGCGGGTTCGTCCCCGTGGCCGAGGGTGCCGTAGTCGACGGGGGCGCCGTCGCGGCCGCCCGCGCCGGCCTGCATCAGCCAGCGCCGCCCCGTCCAGCCGTCGTCCAGGCCGTACCAGGGGAAGTCGGCGGACTGGTAGGGCGCCAACGGGTCGGCGGCGGCGCGCTTCTGCGCACCGACCGGGGCCCCCACCGTCGTGCTGCTCGCGTCCATCCCGCTCCTCCTAGGTCACACCGCTGATCTGCACTCAGCACAGTAGCGGGCGCCGGACGCCGACGCCCCGCGCAGCGGAGCTGGCGGGGCGGCGGTACGGTGCGGGGCCTGACGGCGGGTCAGGTGGCGTCCGGGTCGAAGGGCGGGCGCTCGCCGGCCTTCAGCGGCTCCAGGGTGACCGGCGGGGCGGACTTGGTCAGGTCGGCGACGGCGCGCATCGGCGCGGGCTCGTCGTTCAGCACCGACTTGATGTCCATGCCGTCCCGGAGCTCCTTGAAGCCGAGCGGGTCCTCGTTGCCGCCGAGCAGCTGCTTGCGGACGAAGGTCTTGGGGTTCAGGTCCTCGAAGTCGAAGTCCTTGAAGTCGTCGCCGAGCTCGCTGCGGATGTCCTCCTTGGCGTTGTCGGCGAAGGAGCGCACCTTGCGGATGAAGCCCATCACGTCCTGGATCAGCTTCGGCAGCTTGTCCGGACCGAAGATCACGATGGCCAGGACGACGATCGTCAGCAACTCAAGTGGGCCTATGTCAGTGAACACCCGAGCTCCCGGCGCTGAAAAAGAGGTCTGGACAGCAGTCAGTACAGAGTAAACGGCCCCGGCGCCGACCAGGGATGCCCCCGGATGAAGCTGTGGCAAAAAAGCGTCCCCGCCGTGGCCCGGGCGGGCCGCGGCGGGGACGGTGCAGGTCAGCGGAAGTAGTGCTGCGGCCCGGAGGGGGACCCGTCGGGCGTGGCCGAGGGGCGGGGGCCCCGGGCCGGCTGGACGGCGCGCTCGCCCTGGAAGTCCACCGGGACCACGGCCGACCCGCCGGAGCCGGAGCCGCTGACCGGGGAGATCCGGGTGGGCACCGGCTGGCCGGAGACCGCGCCGACCCCGCCCAGGGTGACCGCCGCGACCGAGAAGGCCCCGGCCGCCGCGAACACGAAGCGCCGCCCGCGGGGGGCGGAGACCCGGACCGCCGGGGGCAGTTCGGCCAGCGCGGCCAGCGGGCGGACCGCGGCGGCGACGGGACGGACGGCGGCCGCCAGCGGACGGACCGCGGCCGCCCTGCGGGCCCTCGGGTCGAGCCCGGGCAGCGGGCTGTCGGCGCCGAGCGCGCCACCGCCGAAGGAGGCCCCGGCGCCGCGGCCGAAGGAGCCGCCGGTCAGCCGGCTGCCGCCGAAGGTGCTGGGGCCGGGCTCGGGCAGCGGGCCCGCGGCCGGCAGGCCGGCGAGCGGCTGCCCGGGGCCGCCCGGCAGGTCCTCGTCGTCGGGCAGGGCGGCGACCGCGAGCAGACGGGCCATCAGCAGGCCGGACGGCTCGGGGACGGCGGTGCGGGTGAGGAGCTGCTTGGCCGCCCGGCTCTCGTCCGCCTCGGCGAGGCAGTCGGAACAGGTGGCGAGGTGGGACTGGACCCGCTCGCGGTCGTCGTGGTCAAGCTCGCCGTCGACGAAGGCGGCCAGCCGGTCGCCCAGGTGGTGCTGCCCGGGGGTCGGCGCCGGGGCCGCAGCCGCGGTGGGCAGGGGGTGAAGCTCCGTCAGGGGCTCGGCACGGCGGCCGAGTGCGGCCCGGACGCTGCCGCGCCGGGACCTCCCGGTGGAGCCGGCCGAACTCACGCCGGCCCCCGTTCGCCCCCGGACCCGGCGGCCACCGCCACCGGCTCGGCCCCGCCGCGCCGGACCCGGCCCGGCGCGCTGCCGGGGGCCCGGTGCTTGAGCGCGGCCCGCAGGTGCGAGCGGCCACGGTGGATGCGCGAGCGCACGGTGCCGAGCTTCACGCCCAGCGTCGCGGCGATCTCCTCGTAGGAGAGGCCCTCGATGTCGCAGAGCACCACGGCGGCCCGGAACTCGGGCGCCAGGGTGTCCAGCGCCTGCTGGACGTCGGCGTCGAAGTGGGTGTCGCTGAAGTGCTGGGCCGGGCTCGGCTCCTTGGACGGCAGCCGCTCGGCCGCGTCCTCGCCCAGCGCGTCGAAGCGGATCCGCTGGCGGCGGCGGACCATGTCCAGGAAGAGGTTGGTGGTGATCCGGTGCAGCCAGCCCTCGAAGGTGCCGGGCGTGTACGTGGAGAGCGAGCGGAACACCCGGACGAAGACCTCCTGGGTCAGGTCCTCGGCGTCGTGCTGATTGCCCGTCAGGCGGTAGGCCAGCCGGTACACCCGGGCGCTGTGCGCCTCGACGATCTCCGCCCAGCTCGGCGGCGTCCAGGTCTGCGCGTCGGGGCCCTCGGCGAAGGTCGCGAGCGGGGCGGCGGCCGCCGCCTCGGAATCGGCTGCGGTCGACGTGTCCAGGGGGGAGTGCGCAGGCTGGTTCATCACGGGCTTCGGCGTACGGGCCGACGCGGTGCCGTAGGAGTGCCACGGCATCGGGGCGTCGCCCTCGGCCACACCTCCTCGGTCGGCTCTTCTGCCCAGCAGGGCCACCACCATATCCACCTCACCCGTCAGATCCGGATAAAGCACCGATTCCGGCTGCGTCCACGGTGCTCCGTGCGCCGATCACCGGCCCTCTCCCGGAACAACGGCCCGTCTTCGAACGCGGTTCCCGTGCGGCCAGTAACCTGTGGCTGGAAATATCGACATCCGGCGCTCCGGAAGAGGCAGCCATCACCGAGTTCGGGCCCGCGCGAGCGGCACTCGCCGACAGCTACGTCGGCGAGGACGCGGTGCTGACCTACGCCCGGGCGCACTCCGCCCGGACCGGCGTGCAGGCGATCGGGCCGAGCGGCGGCGCCGCGCTGCGGCTGATGGCCGCCGCGCTGGACGCCAAGGCGGTGGCCGAGATCGGCACCGGCACCGGCGTGTCCGGGGTCTACCTGCTGCGCGGGATGCGGCCGGACGGCGTGCTCACCACCGTCGACGTGGAGCCGGTGCTCCAGCAGTACGCGCGCGAGGCCTACCAGGCGGCCGGCTTCGCGGCGAACCGGGCGCGGTTCATCCCGGGCCGGGCGCTGGACGTGCTGCCCAGGCTCGCGGACGGCCAGTACGACCTGGTGTTCTGCGACGGCGACCCGGCCGAGTCCCGGGCGTACCTGGCAGAATCGTTGCGCCTGCTGCGGCCCGGCGGGATGGTCTGCTTCGAGGGCGTCTTCCAGCAGGGCCGGCTGGCCGAGCCCGACCACGACGACGCGGCCACCCACGCGGTGCGCGAGCTGGTCCGCGACGTCCGGGAGAGCGAGCTGCTGCTGCCCGCCCTGCTGCCGGTCAGCGACGGGCTGCTCTGCGCCGTCAAGCGCTGACGGGGGCTCAGGACAACGCGAAGCCCGGTTCCGGAGGTCCGGAACCGGGCTCAGGTCTGCGGTCTCCGAGGAGAACGCGGCAGCACCCGCTGTGTCAGCCGGTGACGTTCTTCAAAGCCTCACCGAGGGCGCTCGCCTCATCCGGCGTGAGCTCCACCACCAGGCGTCCGCCGCCTTCGAGTGGAACGCGCATGATGATGCCCCGCCCCTCTTTGGTGACCTCGAGCGGGCCGTCACCCGTCCGCGGCTTCATGGCCGCCATGCTCGTTCCCCTTCCTGCAAACCGCTCAACTACGTCCCGGCAGTCCGTCCACCGCCGGTATCGAACGCATTGATCGGAAGCCATTATCCCGCATCCGGAGCCCGGATGACCAACGTCACTCTCTCCGCACCACCCGCCGCACCCCTGCGAGGTCCCCGGTGGACGGCCGGAAGCCCCGGTGGCACGAGGTGTGCGGCGCCGCGAAAAGGTGCCCGAGCTCACACTCCCTCATGCCACTGACAGTCGGGCATCCTGACACCGTCCCACCCTCAGACACCGGGAGCTGCGGTCCATGTCGGACTCCGTGCTGTACGAAATCGACGGCGGCCTGGCCGTCATCACCATCAACCGTCCCGAGGCGATGAACGCCCTCGACACGGCCACCAAGGTGGCCCTGCGGGACACCGTGACGGCCGCCGCCGAGGACTCGGCCGTCCGGGCGGTGCTGCTCACCGGGGCGGGCCGGAAGGCCTTCTGCGTCGGCCAGGACCTCAAGGAGCACCTGGGCCTGCTGAAGGCGGCCGACGAGGGCGGGGCGCCCGCCCTGCGGACCGTCGCCGAGCACTACAACCCGCTGGTGCGGGCGCTGGCCGGGATGAACAAGCCCACGGTGGCGGCGGTCGGCGGCGTGGCGGCCGGGGCGGGTGCCTCGCTGGCCTTCGCCTGCGACTTCCGGATCGTGGCCGACACGGCCGGCTTCAACACCTCCTTCGCGGGCGTGGCGCTGACCGCCGACTCCGGGGCCTCCTGGACCCTGCCGCGGCTGGTCGGGCACGCCCGGGCCACCGAGCTGCTGATGTTCCCGCGCACCGTCAAGGCCGCCGAGGCGGCCGAGCTCGGCCTGGCCACCAAGGTGGTGCCGTCCGACGAACTCGCCGCCACCGCCCGGGAGTTCGCCCAGCGTCTGGCCGAGGGGCCGACGGTGGCGCTGGGAGCGATCAAGACCGCCCTGGCGTACGGCGCGACCCACTCGCTGAGCGAGCTGCTGGACAAGGAGGACGAGCTGCAGACCCTGGCCGGCGAGAGCCAGGACCACCGGATCGCGGTGGCCGCCTTCCTCGCCAAGGAGCAGCCGAAGTACCTCGGCCGCTAGGTCACACCGGAGGCGCGGGTAGGTGGTCACACCGGGGGCGCGGGGAACTGCGCGCGGGGGAACGGCAGCACCTGCAACTGGCTGACGATGCTTCAGTTGCAGGTGAACCGCCTTCCGACTCGCGCAGTTCCCCGCGCCCCCGGTGTGACCACCGAGGGCCCCGGCGCCCTGCGGGGCTAACGGGCGTGGCAGTCGGCCAGGTGGTCGTTGACCAGGCCGCAGGCCTGCATCAGGGCGTAGGCGGTGGTGGGGCCGACGAAGCGGAAGCCCTGCTTCTTGAGCTCCTTGGCCAGCGCAGTGGAGGCCGGGGTGACGGCGGGCACGTCGGAGAGGGCGTGCGGGGCCGGGCCGGGCTCGGGGGCGTGGCGCCAGATCAGGGCGTCCAGACCGCCGTCGAGTTCACGGGCCACCCGGGCGTTGGCGATGGTGGCCTCGATCTTGGCCCGGTTGCGGATGATGCCGACGTCCTGGAGCAGCCGCTCCACGTCCCCGTCGCCGAACTCCGCGACCCGTTCGATCGAGAAGCCCGCGAAGGCCGCCCGGAAGCCCTCCCGGCGGCGCAGGATGGTGATCCAGGAGAGTCCGGACTGGAAGGCCTCCAGCGCCACCCGTTCGAACAGCGCGTCGTCGCCGTGCACCGGCCGGCCCCACTCGGTGTCGTGGTAGACCCGGTAGTCGTCGGCCGAGTCGCCCCAGCCGCAGCGCTTCAGGCCGTCCGCGCCGAGCACCGCGCCTCCGGTCATCAGGCGTCCCCGTCCCGGCCCTTGGTCAGCTCGACGGACGAGGCGACCGCGGCGGCGGCCTCCGCAGCGGCGGCGGAACCGGCCCCGGCCGGCACCGCGGCGGCCTCCAGCTCGGCGATCCGGGTGTCGCGCAGCGCGAGCTCGGCGCCGAGCCGGTCCAGCACGTCGTCCACCTCGTCCATCCGGTAGCCGCGCACGGCCATCGGCAGGCGGATCTCGTCCACGTCGGTGCGGCTCAGCGGGCGGTCCTGCGGGAGCCGGGCGGCGATCCGGTCGTGCTCCGCCTCGGGCAGGGTGCCGCCCCCGCCGAGGGCCACCAGGGCCGTCCCGCCGATCACCACGGCCATCGCCACCACGACCAACCAGAACACGAGCTGTCCTCCAGTACTCCGGTGGGCCCGGCACGAGACGAGAGAGATGGGATCATGGTCCCCGAACAGACCGGGGCCCATCATTGCACCCGGGCGAGCCGTGGAGGAGACACCGGTGGCACTGCGTCTGGGCCCGCGCGAATTCGGCGCCGACGAACTCGTCATCATGGCGATCGTCAACCGCACGCCCGACTCGTTCTTCGACAAGGGGGCGACCTTCGCGGACGAGGCCGCCTTCGCCGCCGCGGACCGGGCGGTGGCCGAGGGCGCGGCGATCCTGGACATCGGCGGGGTGAAGGCCGGGCCGGGCGAGGAGGTCACCGTCGAGGAGGAGCTGCGCCGCACGGTGCCCTTCGTGGCGGAGCTGAGGAAGCGTCACCCCGGGGCCGTGATCAGCGTGGACACCTGGCGGCACGAGGTCGGCGAGGCGGTCTGCGAAGCCGGCGCCGACCTGCTGAACGACGCCTGGGGCGGGGTGGACCCGGAGCTGGCCGCGGTGGCCGCCCGGTACGACGCGGGGCTGGTCTGCACGCACGCGGGCGGGGCCGAGCCGCGCACCCGGCCGCACCGGGTCGGGTACGCCGACGTGATGGCCGACATCCTGGACGTCACGGTCGGGCTGGCCGAGCGCGCGGTGGGGCTCGGGGTGCGGCGGGACGCGGTGATCATCGACCCGGGCCACGACTTCGGCAAGAACACCCGGCACTCGCTGGAGGCCACCCGCCGCCTGCCGGAGATGACCGCGACCGGCTTCCCGGTGCTGGTCTCGCTCTCCAACAAGGACTTCGTCGGCGAGACCCTCGACCGGCCGGTGGACGAGCGGCTGCTGGGCACCCTGGCCACCACCGCGGTCTCGGCCTGGCTGGGCGCCCAGGTCTACCGGGTGCACCAGGTCGCCGAGACCCGCCAGGTGCTCGACATGGTGGCCTCGATCCGCGGCACCCGGCCCCCGGCGGTGGCCCGCCGGGGGCTCGCGTAGCCGAGGACCGTCAGACCTCCTCCGCCGGGCGGCGGCTCTCCTCCAGGATCTTCAGCACGTCGTCGATCTCGTCGGTGACGTGGAACAGCTCCAGGTCCGACGGCTTCGCCTTGCCCTGGGCGATCAGGGTGTCCCGCAGCCAGTCCACCAGGCCGCCCCAGTAGGCCGAGCCGAACAGGATGACCGGGAAGCGGGTGACCTTGCCGGTCTGGACCAGGGTGAGCGCCTCGAAGAGCTCGTCCAGGGTGCCGAGCCCGCCCGGCAGCACCACGAAGCCCTGCGCGTACTTCACGAACATCGTCTTGCGGACGAAGAAGTACCGGAAGTTCAGCCCGAGGTCGACGAACTCGTTCAGCCCCTGCTCGAAGGGCAGCTCGATGCCGAGCCCGACGGAGAGGCCGCCGGCCTCCGAGGCGCCCCGGTTGGCCGCCTCCATGGCGCCGGGCCCGCCGCCGGTGATGACCGCGTAGCCGGCCTCGGCCAGGGCCCGGCCGATGGCCACCCCGGCGGCGTACTCGGGCGAGTCGACCGGGGTCCGGGCGGAGCCGAAGACGCTGACCGCGGCCGGGAGTTCGGCCAGGGCGCCGAAGCCCTCGACGAACTCGGAGGTGATCCGCCAGACCCGCCACGGGTCGGTGTGCAGCCAGTCGGTCGGGCCGGTGGTGTCCAGCAGCCGCTGGTCGGTGGTGCCGGTGCTGACCTGGTCCCGGCGGAGCAGCACCGGGCCCTTGCGCTTCTCCGGCACGCTCTTCTTCTCGGGGCGCTCGTCGGTTCCGTACGTGGTGTTCTCGTCTCCTGTGCCTGTCATGACGGAACAGTACGCCCGTTGATCCCCTTTGTCGGGGAAAAACGGGCGGTACGCCAGGTGACGGTCAGTCGGCGGTGAGCCAGACCCGCAGCCGCTCCTCCACCTCGGCGATGGCGCTCAGCGAGCAGTGCTCGTCCCGCTTGTGGGCCTGGTTCGGGTCCCCCGGGCCGTAGTTGACGGCCGGGACGCCCAGCGCGGAGAACCGGGCCACGTCGGTCCAGCCGAACTTGGCGCGGGCCTGGCCGCCGACCGCCTCCAGGAAGGCGCGGGCGGCGGGCTGGTCCAGGCCGGGCAGCGCGCCGGGGGCGGTGTCGGTGACCTCCACCTCGTAGCCGGCGAACACCTCGCGCACGTGCTCGGCCGCCTCGGCCTCCGAACGGTCGGGCGCGTAGCGGAAGTTCACGTGCACCAGGCACTCGTCCGGGATGACGTTCCCGGCCACGCCGCCACTGATCCGGGTGCAGTTGAGGCCCTCCCGGTACTCCAGGCCGTCGATCTCCACCCGGCGCGGCCGGTACTCGGCGAGCCGGCGGAGCACCTCGGCGGCCTTGTGGATGGCGTTGTCGCCCAGCCAGCTGCGGGCGGCGTGGGACCGGGTGCCGGTCAGCTTCACATCGGCCCGCAGGGTGCCCTGGCAACCGCCCTCGACCATGGCGCCGCTGGGCTCCATCAGGACCGCGAAGTCGGCCGCCAGCCAGTCCGGGTGACGCTCCGCCAGGTGGCCGAGGCCGTTGTGCGCGGCCTCGATCTCCTCGCAGTCGTAGAACACGAAGGTGAGGTCGCGGTTGGGCTCGGTCACGGTGGCGGCCAGCCGGAGCTGGACGGCCACGCCGGACTTCATGTCGGAGGTGCCGCAGCCGTAGAGCAGGTCGCCCTCGACCCGGGAGGGCACGTTGTCGGCGATCGGCACGGTGTCCAGGTGCCCGGCCAGCACCACCCGCTCGGCCCGGCCCAGCTCGGTGCGGGCCACCACGTTGTTGCCGTACCGGTCCACCCGCAAGTGCGGCAGGGCCCGCAGGGCGGCCTCGACCGCGTCGGCCAGCGGGCCCTCGGAGCGGCTCACGGAGGGGAAGTCGACCAGCTGCGCGGTGAGCGCTCCGCCGTCGAGGGTCAGGTCGAGCCGCTGGGCCGCGGTGGCGTCGGAGCTGGTCATGCCCGTCAGCGTAGTGGTGGCCCGCGCAACCGCGGGCACCGCACAGCCGTCCGAGTGGGTACGGTGTCCGGGCGGATCGGGCGAGGAGAGGACGGGACCTGTGGCGGAGACTACGACCGAGGAGACGGCGGGCCGTCGGCGGCGGCCGGTGCGCCGGGTGCTGATCGGGCTGACCGTGCTCGCGATCGTGGGCGGCGCCGTGGTCTATTTCAACAAGGACACCCTGATCCCGCCGCCGGAGGGCTGCAAGGTGGCCACCGCCTCCGGGCAGGGCCAGCTGGAGCTGGCCCAGGCGGCCAACGCCGCCACCATCTCCGCGGTCGCGCTCTCCCGCGGCCTGCCCGAACGGGCCGTCACCATCGCCCTGGCCACCGCGATGCAGGAGTCGAAGCTCTACAACCTGGACGGCGGCGACCGCGACTCGGTCGGGCTGTTCCAGCAGCGGCCGTCCCAGGGCTGGGGCACCGTGCAGCAGATCAAGGACCCGGTGTACGCCACCAACAAGTTCCTGGACGGCCTGGTGAAGGTGAACGGCTACGCCCGGATGCCGCTCACCGACGCGGCCCAGGAGGTGCAGCGCAGCGGGTTCCCGCAGGCGTACGCCAAGCACGAGACCAACGCGACCCTGCTGGCCTCGGTGCTCACCGGCCGCGAGCCGGCCGCGCTGAGCTGCGTGGTGCACGACCCCGCGAAGACCGCCGCCGCGGCCGCCCTCGGCGACGACGGCAAGCCGCTGCCGGGCACGGCCGACCGGGCCCGGCGGGAGTTCGGGAAGCTGGTCACCACCACGCCCGCCGCCCCGGCCGCCAAGGACCCGCGCACGGTGCTGGCGCTCTCCCCGCAGGCCGGGCCCGCGCAGCGGCAGACCGGCTGGGCGCTGGCCCAGTGGGCGGTGTCGCAGGCCGCCGACCTCGGGATCGGTCAGGTCGCCTACGACGGGAAGGCCTGGCGGGTGGACCGCCCGGCCGACGGCTGGCAGCCGGCGGGCGGCGAGGCGGCCGGGGCGGAGAAGGTCCTGGTCACCCTCGGCACCAGGGCCGGGGATTGACGCACTGGTGAGCCAGTACCGGCCGACCGGGTGATTCGCGTCAACTGCGGTGGACGGTGCGGGCCGCCCCCGGGCACCCCGGGCCGGACGGTGGAGCACGGCGCCCCTCCCCTTGCGGGACGGGCGCCGTGACGTTTCGTCAGGGGTCCGGCACACGGGGCGAAATGTTCCGAATGCCGGAAAGAGGACCGCCCGGCCTTTGCCAAGCCTTGACCTCGGACCCGCGAAACCTTCTCGGCCCTGCGGCGGTAATCAGTCGTCCGCCCTACGGACGACCCCTGGCGCCCGAACACCCGACCCATGCCGGGGGCACACCTCTCAGGAGCAGGAGCACCATGTCTCGTCCCCTCACGCGCCGGATCGCCCAGGCCGCGCTGCTCGTCGCCGCCGCCGCGACCCCGCTGGCCGCCGCCGGTGCCGCGTCCGCAGCGGACCTGCTGCCGAAGACCGACCTGGGGGCCGGCCTGAGCCAGCTCGACAACCCGAACAACACCCTCCAGGGCGCCACCCACGACGCCGGCGTGGCCGCCGCCGACACCACCGCCGCCACCGTGCAGACCGGTGTGCCGGCCTCCGCCGACGTGGCCGGCAAGGCCGTCGCGGGTGCGCTGCCCGACGCCGACCAGGCGCTCGGCAAGGTGGCCGGCCCGGCCGCCAAGACCACCGAGACGGCCGGCACCCTGGCGGCCGTGGCCGGCAAGGCCACCCCGATGCTGGTCGACCGCCTGGCCCCCGCCGTCACCGACAAGGTGCCGCACCTGCCCGGCTCCCCCGCCGCGACCCGCTCCCTGCCGGGCACCGGCCTGCCGCTGAGCGACCTCACCTCCGGCTCGCTCACCGGCACCGCCGCCAGCGCGCTGCCGACCGGCGGCGTGCCGGACCTCGGCATGGTCACCGACCGCCTGCCCGGCGGCCTGGGCCACATGCTGCCCGACACCGGCAAGCTGCCGGTCGACACCCAGGACCCGACCGACCACTCCAACCGGCTCGGCGGCGCCCCCGGCCTGGGCGACGCCACCGGCGCGCTCGGCCCGGTGAGCGGCCTGCTCGGCGGCGGCCTCCCGCTGCTCGGCGGCTGACGCCCCGTCACCACGCCGAAGGGGCGCGCACTCCGTGGAGTGCGCGCCCCTTCGGGCGTACGGCGAGGTCAGCGCTTGAGGCGCTCCACCGCCGAGGCCACCCGCTCGTCGGTCGCGGTGAACGCGACCCGGACGAACTCGGCCCCGGCCGGGCCGTAGAAGTCGCCGGGCGCCACCAGGATGCCCAGCCCGGCCAGTTCGGCCACCGTCTCCCAGCACGGCCGCCCCTGGGTCGCCCAGAGGTAGAGGCTGGCCTCGGAGTGCTCGATCCGGAAGCCGTACCCCTCCAGCGCCGCCCGCAGCGCCGAGCGCCGGGCCGCGTACCGGCCCCGCTGCTCCTCGACGTGGGCGTCGTCGGCCAGCGCGGCCGCGGTGGCCGCCTGCACCGGGGCGGGCACGATCATGCCGCCGTGCTTGCGGATCTCCAGCAGCTCCTTGACCACCACCGGGTCACCGGCCACGAAGGAGGCCCGGTAGCCGGCCAGGTTGGAGCGCTTGGAGAGCGAGTGCACCGCGAGCAGGCCCTCGTGGTCGCCGCCGCAGACCGCCTGGTCCAGCACCGAGACCGGCTCGGCCTCCCAGCCCAGCTCCAGGTAGCACTCGTCGCTGACCAGCAGCACCCGGTGCTCCCGGGCCCAGGCCACCGCGGCCCGGAGCTGATCGGCCGTCAGCACCCGGCCGGTCGGGTTGGAGGGCGAGTTGAGCCAGAGCAGCCGGACCCGGGAGGGGTCCAGCTCGTCCAGCTCGCCGTACTCGACCGGCTCGGCGCCGCAGAGCCGGGCACCCACCTCGTAGGTCGGGTACGCCAGCTTCGGGTAGGCGACCTGGTCGCCCGGGCCGAGGCCCAGCTGGGTCGGCAGCCAGGCCACCAGCTCCTTGGAGCCGACGGTCGGCAGGATCGCCTCGGGGCCGATCTCGGCCCCGAGGCGGCGGCGCAGCCAGCCGGCGATGGTCTCGCGCAGCTCCACCGGGCCCCAGACGGTCGGATAACCGGGGGTGTCGGTGTGGGCGGCCAGCGCCTTCTGGATCAGCTCGGGCACCGGGTCGACGGGGGTGCCCACGGAGAAGTCGCAGAGCCCGTCCGGGTGCGCGAGGGCCGTCCGCTTGTACGGCTCGAGCTTGTCCCAGGGGAAGACGGGCAGCAGGTCGGAGACGCGGCGCGCCGCCCCCGGGTGGCCCGGGAGCGGCGCGTGCGTGCTGTCGTTGCTCACAGCTGGTCGGCCACCGATCAGTGGTCGGCGTTCTGCGGCGGGAGGGCCGCGATGAACGGGTGGTCCGAGTCGATGACACCCAGCTTCGAGGCACCACCGGGCGAACCGAGGTCGTCGAAGAACTCGACGTTCGCCTTGTAGTAGTCCTTCCACTCCTCCGGAGTGTCGTCCTCGTAGAAGATCGCCTCGACCGGGCAGACCGGCTCGCAGGCGCCACAGTCGACGCACTCATCCGGGTGGATGTAGAGCGAGCGCTTGCCCTCGTAGATGCAGTCAACCGGGCACTCTTCGATGCACGCCTTGTCCTTGACGTCGACACAAGGCTGCGCGATGACGTAAGTCACGCTGTCGTTCCTCCTCGGTTGGGCAGTTGCCCAAACTATTGGCTTGTGCGCGGGTGAGCGCGGCGTCGTCGATGCCCGCCCCTAGTATCGCGGGTCAGAGACAGCAAATGCACAGGAGGTGCCCTTGATGACGGGTGGAACCACCGCCGGAGGACGTCCCGAAGTCCGTCTGGACGGCTCTGACGTGGGACGACGCGTCTCGGTGCGCCGCCTCTCGGAGGTCGTGGACGACCGGCCGGTGTTCCGCGATGTGATCGGCGTGCTCACTTCCTGGGACAGCGAGGGGATCACCGTGGTACCGCGCGACGGCGGCGCGGTGACCATCCCCCGGCAGCTGCTGGTGGCCGGCAAGCCCGTGCCGCTCTTCCCGGCCCGCCGGAGCCCACTGCCCGTCAGTTCCCCCGTGGAGCTGCAGCGGACCGCCGCCCGGGGCTGGCCCGCCGTCGAGCAGGAGCCGCTCGGCGAGTGGACCCTGCGGGCGTCCTCCGGCTTCACCCGGCGGGCCAACTCGGTCCAGGCGCTGGGCGGTCCCGGCCTGCCGCTGCCGGAGGCGCTGGCGGCCGTGGACCGCTGGTACGAGGCCCGGGGTCTGCCCGGGTACGTCGAGGTCTCGGTGCCCGGCTCGCCGGAGGGGCTGGCCGAGGAGCTGGCCCGGAGCGGCGCCGAGCTGGCCCCCACCCTGGTCCGCACCGCGCCGCTGGCCGGGCTGGTGAGGCTCGGTCAGGGCCACGACCGGGTGCGGCTGTCCCGGACCGCGGACGCCTCCTGGCTCTCCCGCTACCGCCGGGTCGGCGACGACCCCGCGCTGGAGCGGGCCGCCCACCAGGTCCTGCACGGCGGTCCCTCGGTCTGGTTCGCCACCGTTCCGGGGCCCGGCGGCGCCGCGCCGCTGGCCATCGGACGGTGCGTCATCGACGGGGCCTGGGCCTGCTTCGGGGCCGTGGAGGTGGCCCCCGAGGCCCGCCGGACCGGGCTGGCCTCCACGCTGATGGCGGTGCTCGCGGCCCGCGCCGCGGAGGAGGGCGCCACCGGCGGCTACCTCCAGGTCGAGGCGGAGAACGCGGGCGCGATCGCCCTCTACGACCGTCTGGGCTTCACCACCAGTCACACTTACCACTACGCCCGCCTCCCCCGGCGGTAGCGTCACCGGAGAGTGTGGACTGTTGACCGAACAGAGCCGTGCACGTTTCCGCGCCGAGGCCAGGGCCGACCAGCCCGACCCGGTGCTGCTCTGCGTGCTCGCCGCCGCCGAGCACACCCTCGCGCCCTCGGCCGAGGACCCGGAACCACCCGCCCTGGACGAGCTGGTGGCGGCCTGTCAGGCCGCCCTCGACCGGCACGCCGCCGCCGTCCGGCTGGCCGTCGCCGAGCGCGCCCCCCGCACCCCCGACGAGGTGGCCGCGCTGCTCGCCGCCGTGCTCGGCGGCCGGGAACGCTTCCACGGCCGCCCGGCCGACTACCGACGGCTGGAGTCCTCGCTCCTGCCCGACGTGCTGCGGCGCCGGCGCGGCCTGCCGATCATGCTCTCGCTGGTCTGGCAGGACGTCGCCCGGCGGGCCGGCCTGACCGTCCACGGCATCGCCCTGCCCGGGCACTTCATCGTCGCGGTCGGCGGCCCGGACGGCGGCGAGGAGTACGTACTGGCCGACCCGTACCACGGCGGGCGGCTGCTCGACCTGCCCGACGCCGCCCAGCTGACCCGGGCCACCGGGCACCACTTCTCCCCCGAACTCCTCAGCCCCGCCGCCCCGCTGGACACCGTCCACCGCGTCCTCGGCAACATCCGTGCCTGGGCCGCCGACCGCCCGGAACACGCCCGCACCCAGCTCTGGGCCACCGAACTCGCCCTGCTGCTCCCCCGCCACCCCGCCCAGCTCCGCCTGGAGCGGGCCGAACTCCTGGTCCGCACCGGTGACTTCCTCTCCGGAGCCGCCGAGATGGACGCCTACGCGGAGATCCTCGACACCTTCGACCCCAAGGCCGCCGCCCGTGCCCGCCACGAGGCCCGCGCCGCCCGCCACCGCCTCAACTGACCGGAAATCCCTGGCCCGTTCGGCCCCGCTGCCCCTAGGGTCACCCCCGTGATCGACGCGACGAACGTGCCGGGCGCGCCCGGGTGGTGGGACGGCATACGGAGCATTCCGGCGGGCCGCTGGGGGCTGCTGCTGGCCGTCCACGCGGTGACGGCCTTCCTGGCCTCGGCGGTGTACCTGGGCCAGAGCTTCGCCGCGGCACTGGTGCTGGGCGGGCTGGTGGCGGCCGGTGCCTGGTACGCCGTCCTGCGGATCCTGCGGCCGGGCACGGAGGCCCCGCCGGCCCCGGGGCGGCTGCCGCTGCTCTGGGCCTGGCTGGTGCTGCTCGACCTCCCCGGCCTGCTGGACGCGTTGCGCGACCTCGACGGCGTCACCGTGTCCGCACAGCTGCGGGCGCTGGCGAGCCTCGTCGACCTCGGCCTGCGGTACCTCTTCGCACTGCTCCCGGTCGTTCTGCTGCTCGAAGGGCGCGGCCCGCTGCGCGCCGTGCGGCTGGTGCACCGCTCCTGGCGGACGGTCGTCCCGGTGGCCGCGGTGGTGGTGCTCGGCTTCGTGGCCGAACAGGTCTTCCGGTCCGTCCTGTTCGCCGCGACCCTGGACGCCGCCCCGGGCGAGTTCGCGCCCCAGCTGACCGGCACCCTGCTCTTCGCCGCCGTCCGGGGCGCCCTCACCACGGCGACCCTCTACGTCACCTACCGCCTGGCCACCGCCGAGGGACCCCGGCCCGCCTGAGCCCCGGTCAGAGCCAGCCCTTCTCCCGGGCCAGCCGCACGGCCTCCGCCCGGTTCCGGGTCGCCGTCTTCTGGATCGCCATCGACAGGTAGTTGCGCACCGTCCCCTCGGAGAGGTGCAGCCGGGCCGCGATCTCGGAGTTGAGCGCCCCGTCGGCCGCCGCCGAGAGGACGTCGCGCTCGCGGGCGGTCAGCGGATTGGCCCCCTCGGCGAGGGCGGCGGCGGCCAGCGTCGGGTCGATGACCCGTTCACCGCGGAGCACCCGCCGGATCGCCTCGGCCAGTTCGGCGGCGGGCGCGTCCTTCACCAGGAAGGCGTCCGCCCCGGCCTCCATGGCGCGCCGCAGGTAGCCGGGCCGCCCGAAGGTGGTGGCGATGACGATCCGCACCCCCGGCGCGGCCTTCCGGACCGCGGCGGCCGCCTCGATCCCGGTCATCCCCGGCATCTCGATGTCGAGCACCGCGACCTCGACCTGATGCCCCGTCACCGCCGCGACCACCTCGTCGCCGCGCGAGACCTGCGCGACCACCTCGATGTCGCCCTCCAGCGAGAGCAGCGCCGCCAGCGCCTCCCGCACCATCCCCTGGTCCTCGGCCAGCAGCACCCTGATCATTCGGGCACCCTATCGGCCACCGCCCGCAGCGGCACCGACGCCTGCAGACGGAAGCCCCTCCCCCGCTCGCCGGGCCCGGTCGCCAGCCCGCCGTCGACCAGGGCGAGCCGCTCCCGCAGGCCGGAGAGTCCGTTCCCCGCCTGGGACTTGCCGGCGCCACGGCCGTTGTCGGTGACGGTGAGGACGGCGTAGCGGGTGCCGTCCTCGGCCCAGTTCTCGTCCAGGGTGACGGTGCAGCGGGTGGCGCCCTCGCCGTGCCGGATGACATTGGTGACGGACTCGCGCAGCGCCCAGGCGAGCACCCCGGCCTCCTCGCCGTCCAGCCCGGGGCGCGGGTCACCGAGCGTCGGGTCGGCCTCCAGCCGGATCTGAGCGGCCGTCAGGGCGGTTCGGGCGGCGGAGAGTTCGACCGGGAGGGTGGGCCGGCGGTAGCCGCCGACGGCCGCCCGGACGTCGGTCAGCGACTGCCGGGCGACCTGCTCGATCTCGGTGAACTGGGCCCGCCCGGCCTCCTCCTTGCCGGCGTCCATCAGCCGGCCGCCGAGCTGGGCCTTGATGGTGATCAGGGAGAGCGAGTGGCCGAGCAGGTCGTGCAGGTCGCGGGCCATCCGCAGCCGCTCCTCGGCCACCGCCAGGTGCGCCACCGTGGCCCGGGCCTCCCGGAGTTCGCGCATCGTGCCGACCAGCCGCTGCAGGCCGACCATGGCCAGCCCGCTGAGCAGGCAGGGCAGCAGGATGGCGGCCAGCAGGCCGGAGTCGGCGTGCACCAGCAGGGCGACCGCGAGGGCCAGCAGGGTGACCCCGCCGACCCCGTACAGCCCGTACTTGGGCGGCAGCACCGCGCCGAAGCAGACCGAGGTGTACGTGAACAGGGTCAGCCACGCCGGGCCCAGGCCGAAGGAGGTGACCACCGCGAGCAGCAGCATGGTGCCGGCCACCGGGAGCCCGATCCACCACCGGTCGTGGGCCAGTGAGCGGACCGCGACCATGCCCAGGTAGGAGACCAGGAAGACGGTCAGCGCGCACCAGCCGAACACCTTGCCGGCGGTGGTGTGCTCGTCGCCGGTCAGGTCCTCCACCGGGTAGTAGAGGTAGATCATCCAGAGCGACATCCAGCAGATCTTGACGACCAGTTGGCGCAGGTTGTCCACCGGCGCGCCCGGGATGACGCGGAACTCCCCGCCCCCTCCCGTCCGTTCGGTGCCGGTGCGGGAGGTGGCGGGGAGCTGCTTGGGCATGGGCCACATCATGCCTGCTTGGTGTCCTTGCGGTAGAGGTGCGCCGCGGCGGCCACGAAGACCACCAGGAAGGCGGCCAGCCCGGCGGCCGCGCCGAGGTCGAAGGAGTGGCCCGGCTGCACGAAGGTGGCCAGCTGGTTGTACAGGTAGACCGGGTTGAACCGGGCGAACTTCTCCAGCGAGCCGCCGACCGGGAACCAGGTGCCGCCGAGCAGCGCCATCAGCATGTAGACGATCATCACGATCGGCTGCACCGCGTCCGGCTGGGCCGCGTAGCCGAGGGCCACGCCGAGCGCGGCGAAGACGAAGCTGCCTGCCCAGAGCGCCAGCGCCAGCGCGGCCCACTCGGTCGCGGAGAGCGAGACGCCCTCGACCGCGCCGATCGCGAAGACCACCACGATCGCGGGCAGCGTGGTCACCGCGCAGGAGGCGATCTTGGCGATGGTGTACGCCCGGCCGGGCAGCGCGGTCAGCCGCAGCTGGCGGACCCAGCCGCTCTTGCGCTCCAGCGAGATCCGCTGCGCGCTGCCGGTGAGCACCGCGCCGACGGAGCCGAAGGTGGCCATCGAGACCATGAAGTAGGTCTTCACCTGCATGCCGTTGGCCAGCGGCGAGGTGCCGTACGCGTTGATGAAGAAGACGTAGAGCAGGGCCGGGTAGAGCACCGTGAACATCAGGTACCGCTTGTTCCGCAGGGTGCGCAGGATCTCCAGCTTGATCAGGGTGTTCATCGTGCGCTCTCCCCGTCGGTGTCGGTGCCCTCGGCGTCGGTGTCCTCGGAGGCGTCGGCCTCTCCGGTGATGGTCAGGAAGGCCTGCTCCAGGCCGAGGCCGGTGACCTCCAGGGCCCGGGGGTAGAGCCCGGCCCGGTAGAGACCGGCCACGCCGGCGTCGGCGTCGGTGGTGCGGATCCGGACCACCCGGACGCCGTCCGGACGGACCGTCAGGTCCAGGCCCACGGTGCCCGGCAGGGCGCGCAGCACGGCCTCCTCGACCGGGCCGTCCGCGGGGTGCAGCTCGCAGGAGATCCGGCGGGCGCCGGCCTTGGCCTTGATCTCGGCGGCGGTGCCGTCGGCGATCAGCCGGCCCCGGTGCAGCACCAGCACCCGGTCGGCGATGGAGTCCGCCTCCTCCAGGTAGTGGGTGGCGAAGAGCACGGTGCGGCCGGCCTCGGCCTCGGCCCGCATGGCGGCCCAGAACTGCTGACGGACCGACACGTCCATCCCGGTGGTGGGCTCGTCGAGCACGATCAGGTCGTTGGCCCCGGCGATGGCCAGTGCGAAGCGGACCCGCTGCTCCTGGCCGCCGGAGAGCTTGTCCACCTTCCGCTCGGCCAGCTCGGTGATCCCGGCTCGCTCCATCACCTGCTCGGGACGGTGGCCGCGGGGGTGCACGTCGCAGGCGAACTTCACCAGCTCGCGGACCTTCACCTCGCCCAGCAGGCCGCCGCTCTGCAGCATGGCGCCCACCCGGCCGGTCTCGATCGCCGCCCGCGGGCTGCCGCCGAACAGCGAGACGGTGCCGGTGTCCGGCTCCCGCAGGCCGAGCAGCAGGTCCAGGCTGCTGGACTTGCCCGCGCCGTTCGGTCCCAGCAGGGCCACCGTCTCCCCCGGCCGCAGCACCAGGTCCAGGCCGTCCACCGCCCGGACCGTGCCGTAGTTCTTGCTCACCTGCCGGAAGGCCGCCACCTCGGTGGCCGTGTCCGTCGCGACGCTCATCGCGCTTCCCTCTCTCCCCGTCCGCTCTGACTCCTCAAGAGTCGCGAAAACGGCGGAGCGCGGGCAGTGCGGGGCGTCGGGTGTTCGGCATGACAGCTGTCATGCCGGACACCCGACGGTCCGTCACGTCCGTCAGAGGGACTTCTTCAGGCTGAGCTGTTCGTGCAGGAAGGCGACCTGGAACAGCATGAGGTTCTCCGCGACCTCCTCCTGCGGGGTCATGTGGGTGACCCCGGAGAGCGGCAGCACGACGTGCGGGCGGCCCGCGGCCAGCAGGGCGGAGGAGAGCCGCAGGGTGTGCGCGGCCACCACGTTGTCGTCGGCCAGGCCGTGCACCAGCAGCAGCGGGCGCTCCAGCTTCGCCGCGTCGCCGGTCAGGGTGTTGGCCTCGTACACCCCGGGGCGCTCGTCGGGGTGACCGAGGTAGCGCTCGGTGTAGTGGGTGTCGTAGAGCTTCCAGTCCGTCACCGGGGCGCCGGAGACGGCGGCGTGGAAGACGTCCGGGCGGCGCAGCACCGCGAGGGCGGCCAGGTAGCCGCCGTAGGACCAGCCGCGGATGCCGACCCGGCCGAGGTCCAGCGGGTACGTGCCGGCGAGCGCCCGCACCGCGTCCACCTGGTCCTCCAGGGTGGCCCCGGCGAAGTCGAAGGCGATCGCCTTCTCCCACTCCGGGCTGCGGCCGGGGGTGCCCCGGCCGTCCGCCACGACCACCGCGAAGCCCTGGTCGGCGAACCACTGCGAGGTCAGGTGCGGGTTCTGCGACTGCGCCACCCGCTGGCCGTGCGGGCCCCCGTACGGGTCCATCAGCACGGGCAGCAGGCCGTCCCGCTCCCGGTCGTAGCCGGTCGGCAGGAAGACCGCGCACGGGATCCGGCGCTCCCCGGCGAAGACGAACTCGGGCCGGGCGGTGATCACCGGGGTCTCCGCGTACGAGGCGACGGTGGCCACCGTCGCGCCGCCGCGCAGCACCTCGGCCCGGGCGCCGTTCCAGGAGGTGTCGGCGGAGAGCAGCACCGTGACGTCGCCGCCGCGGACGGCCGAGACCACCCCGGCCGTGCCGAGCCGGGTGAGGCCGGTGCCGTCGGGGGCGACCTCGAAGGTGCCGATCCAGCCGGGCTCCGCCGAGTCGTCGGCGGGGCCCCCGGAGGCGGTGAAGAGGATGGTCTCCGCCACCGAGAGCACCGAACGTACGTGCAGTCGCGCGTCGGACAACGTCAAGTCGCCGGCCACCAGGACCCGGACGCCGTCCTGGTCGGCGATCCGCACCAGGCGGCCGTCGGCCGTCCGGGACGGGGAGCCGGCGAACAGGTCGAGCCAGACCTCGTCCCGCTCGGCCAGCTCGGTGGTGGTGGCGCCGGTGGCCTGATCGACGGTCAGGTAGCGCTGGGTGCGCTGGTGGCGGGCCTGCACCAGCAGGGTGAGGGCGCTGCCGGACCAGTGCACCCGGGCCAGGTACGGCTCCTCGGCGCCGTCCCAGCCGACCCGGGTGCGGCCGCCGTCCAGGTCGAGCAGCCACAGGCCGACCTCGGCGTTGGCGGTGCCGGCCCGGGGGTAGGCCACCTCGGCCGGGACGACGTCCGGGTTGGCGGGGTCGGCGATCCACCAGCGGGCCACCGGGGCCTCGTCGGCCCGGGCGGCCAGCAGCCGGTCACCGGACGGGGACCACCAGAAGCCGCGGTCCCGGTCCATCTCCTCCTGCGCGATGAACTCGGCCTGACCCCACGTCACCCCGTCCCGCTCGGGGGTGGCCAGCGCGCGGTCCCCGCTGCCGTCGGCAGCGGTCACCCGCAGCTCGCCGGCGGTGTTCGCGTACGCCACCAGGGAGCCGTCCGGCGAGGGTCGCGGGTCCAGCACCGGGCCCTCGGCGGGCAGCTCGCGCGGCGCCCCGCCGCCGGCCAGGTCCACCGCGAAGAGGCGGCCGGAGAGCGCGAAGGCCGCCAGCGAGCCGGAACCGTCCAGGGCGTAGCCGACGATGCCCGCCGAACCCTCCCGGCTGCGCTCGCGGCGGGCCTTCTCCGCCGCCGAGAGGCTCTCCTCGCCGCCGCCGAGCAGCTCCACCGGGTCGGCGGCGACCCGCTCCGCGCCGGTGGCCGGGTCGAGGGTCCAGAGCAGGTTGGCGCGCTCGGCACCGCCCCGGGAACGCAGGAAGACCACCCGGGAACCGTCCGGTGCGACGGCGAACGACCGGGGGGCGCCGACCGTGAACCGCTGGGTGCGCGCGTACTGCCGGGGGAAGGTTTCAGTGCTCATGGCACGAACTCTAAGGCCCCACGAACGACCGTCATCACCCGTTCGGCGCAGCGCCCGTGACCTGCCGTCAAGCGGCTCGCGGGCCGCTCCCACCGGCCCGGATGCCGATCTTGGGGCTCCGCGCGCAGCCATGCGGACTCACGGAAAGTAATGCAGCGCTCACCGATCGGGTATCCCTTGAGTCATCACGTCCCCTGCCGTCCTGTCCCCGGGGCGGCACACCCGAGAAAGGGTGTGAGCCTGATGGCTCTGTCCATCTCCGCAGCCGTGCTGATGCTGGTCATCGTGGTGGTGCTGATCCGCCGGTCGGGCCTGAAGCTGGCACACGCGATCGTCTGCGCACTGCTCGGCTTCTACCTCGCCTCCAGCTCGATCGCCCCGTCGATCCAGCAGGTCACCAGCAACGTGGCCGGGATGATCAACGGCCTGAAGCTCTGAGGGCCCGTCGCCGGTCGGCTGCACCGGCGTACGGGTGGCGATCGGTAGGCTTCGCGGCATGACCGCTGCCTCCGACCGGCCCGAGCGCCGGCTGCTGCTGGTGCACGCGCACCCCGACGACGAGTCGATCGGGAACGGCACCACCATGGCCCGGTACGCCGCCGAGGGGGCCGGGGTCACGCTGGTGACCTGCACCCTCGGCGAGGGCGGCGAGGTGATCCCGCCGGAGCTGGCGGAGCTGACCGCGGACCGGACCGACCGGCTCGGCGAGTACCGGATCGGTGAACTGGCCGCCGCCATGCGCGAGCTGGGCGTCACCGACCACCGCTTCCTGGGCGGCCCGGGCCGCTACCGGGACTCCGGGATGATGGGCCTGCCGGAGAACGACCGGCCGGACTGCTTCTGGCGGGCCGACCTGGACGAGGCGGCCGGGCACCTGGTCGCGGTGGTCCGGGAGGTCCGGCCGCAGGTGCTGGTCACCTACGACGAGCAGGGCGGCTACGGGCACCCCGACCACGTCAAGGCCCATCAGGTCGCGATGCGGGCCCACGAGTTGGCCGCCGATCCCGGCTGGCGCCCCGAGCTGGGCCCGGCCTGGCGGATCGCGAAGGTGTACTGGAACCGGATGCCCCGCCCGGTGATCGAGGCCGGGCTGGCCGCCGTGGCCGCCGCCGGCCCCTTCCCCGGGGTGGCCGAGCCGGGCGACGTGCCCGGGGTGGTCGACCCCGAGGTGGTCACCACCGTGCTCGACGGGACGGCGCACGCCGGGGCGAAGGCGGCCGCGATGGCGGCGCACGCCACCCAGATCACCGTCAAGGGCGAGTGGTTCGCCCTCAGCAACGACCTCGGTCAGCCGCTGGTGGCCACCGAGTACTACCAGCTGGTCCGCGGCGAGCCCGGACCCGAGCGGCCGGAGACCGACCTGTTCGCCGGTCTGGAGGTCCAGCGATGAGCGGCACGGCCGAGACCACCACCACCGGGGCCCGGTCCGCCCGGAGCCTGCCCGCCAAGGTGTTCGGCAGCCGCAGCGGGCGGCTGGCGGAGGCTCAGCCGCCGCGCGGCATCCGGGTGGTGGCCTACCTGGTGCTGCTGCTTCTCGGGGCCGCGGTCTCGCTGACCGGCTGCTTCGTGCAGGCGCTCTGGCCGCCGGCCGGTCTGCTGCTGGCGCTGGCCGCCACCTGGGCGGTCTTCTACGGCGGCCTGCGGGTGACCGGCACCAAGCTGGGGGCCGGGGCGCCGCTGGTGGGCTGGTTCCTGGTGCTGCTGGTGCTGATGGCCCCCCGCCCGGAGGGCGACTTCGTGCTCGCCGCCTCCTTCACCTCCTACGCCTACCTCTTCCTCGGCGCGGTCTCCGGAGTGGTCTGCGCGACCCTCCCGACCCGGGGCGGCTTCGGTCTGCTGAACCCGTGACGGCACGTCAGGGCACCCTCCGGGCCGCACCCTCTGCCGGAGATGCCCGACCTGTCCGCGGAACCGCACAGTATGGTGGTGCCGCGACAGGCGGTTCGACGTACGCCTGCGCAACTGGTGTCGGAGGGTCACTCGGCCGGGCCGAGGTCCCACAACCCGCGACCGCACGTCCCACACGAGCGGGCCGCGAACCCGGAGCAGAGCAGCATTGAGCAGCCGCGAACCTGACAGCGCGAACCCGTCGCCCCGGCACACCGGGCCGGACGCCTACCCGTCGGGCACCCCGCCCTACGGCACCGGCGTCCCGGGCGGCTTCGGCGCCGCCGACCCGTTCGGCGTGACGCCCGGTCAGCCCGCGGCCGCCCAGGCGGGCCCGGGCGAGGGCGAGGACACCCCCAGGACCGAGACCACCCTGACCACCCGGGTCCGGATCAACATCCCGGGCTCCCGGCCGATCCCGCCCGTGGTGATGCGCAGCACGGTGAAGAGCGAACCCGCCGCCGCTGCCGCGCCCGAGGCGCCCGGCGGGCCCCGGCACCGCTCGGCCACCCCTTCCTCCCCCGTCCTGGGCGTGGTGGACGCGGCCGCCCCCGCCGGGACCCCGCCGAACCTCCCGCCGGAGTGGCGCCAGGAGGCCGCCCCCGCGCCGGTGGACGGCGAGTCCACCGGCGAGTGGTTCCGGCCCCGCCAGAAGGGCGCTCCCGCCCCGGTGGCCGCCGGAGCGCCCGGGCCGGAGGCGGGCGCCCCCCGCCCGGCCGCACGCCCGTCCGCACCCCAGGCCGCACCGGGCGGCGCGCACCCCACCCCGTCCGGCGCGCCGGCCTCGCCGTTCGCCCCTGCCGACCCCTTCGCGCCGACCGATCCCTTCGCCCAGGCCGACCCCTTCGCGGGTCCTGGAGCCGTCGGCGCCCCGCGTGCTGACGACCCGTTCGCCGCGCGGCACCCCGGAGGGGGCTCGCCGTACGCGAACGACCCCTACGCCAACGACCCGTACGCGGCTCCGCCGGCCGGCGGTCCGCGCCCGCAGGGCGAGCCGGAGGACACCCGGATCGGCGGCTTCGACCCGGTCCGGGACGACTTCGACGCCTACGCGGCCGGCGAGGCCGCCATAGCCGCCGGCCCGGCCGCCGGTGCGCCCGCCGCCCCGGCCTCGCCGTACGGCCAGGCGGACCCGTTCGCCCCGGCGGACCCGTTCGGGACCGACCCGTTCGCGGCCGGGCCGGGCCGGGCCGGACAGCCGGGCCAGGCCGTGCCGCAGGACCCGTTCGGCGCCCCCGCCGACCCCTTCGGCAGCCGTCCCGCCGGACAGCCGGGCGGGCCTGACGCCCCGTCGGCGGCCCGCCCCGAGGGGCGCTTCGCCAACGTCCCGTACGAGCCCGCCGAGCCGTTCCCGGGCAACCGCCCGACCGGCCCGCGCGGCGCCGCCCGCCCCGGCGGCGGTCCCGCCGCCGACCCGTTCGGCACCACCCCCGCCGCCCAGGGCCCCGGGGCTGCCGAGGCCGAGGAGGCACCGGCCCAGGAGGCCGCGAAGCCCAAGGCCGCGGCCAAGCCCAAGGCGGCCGAGCCCGCACCGGCCCCGCGCGGCAAGGCCGGGAAGCTCGCCACCTACGCCGTCGGCGGTCTGCTGTTCGCCGGCGCCGCCGCGTACGGCACCGGCCTGATGCTCAATCAGGCCGACATCCCCCGGGGCACCACGGTGCTGGGCACCGACATCGGCGGGTACACCCGCGACCAGGCGGTGACGGCGCTGGACTCCTCGGTGGCGAAGACCGGCCAGAAGCCGCTCAAGCTCAAGCTCGGCGACCAGACCGTGGAGCTCGACCCGGTGACCGCCGGCCTGGCCTTCGACACCACCGCGACGGTGGACGGGCTGACCGACCACACCTACAACCCGGTCGAGGTGATCGGCTCGCTGGCCGGCGGCAGCAAGGCCGTGCAGCCCCAGGTGAAGGTGGACCGGTCCAAGCTGAAGGCCGCCCTGGAGGGCCTCGGCGCCAAGACCAGCCAGGGGCTCCAGGAGGGCACGGTCCGCTTCACCACGGACGGCAAGACCGAGGTCGTGCCCGGCCGGGCCGGGCAGGCCGTGGACGCCGCCGCCGCGATGGACAAGGTCGAGCAGGCCTACCGCGCCAGGGCCGCCGGACAGCCCGACGCGGAGCTCGCGGTGCCGGTGACGGCCGCCCAGCCCAAGGTCTCCCCCGAGGCCCTCCAGGCGGCCGCCGACGGCCTCGGCAAGCAGGTGCTGGCGGGGAACGTCACGGTGCAGGCCGGCGGCAAGACCTGGACCTTCGGGAAGGCCACCGCCGCCAAGGCCCTCACGCTGGCCCCGGACGCCTCCGGCAAGATGGCGCTCAGCTGGGACCTGGCCAGGCTGGAGGAGTCACTGAACGGCACCTTCGACAAGGTGAAGACCAAGAAGGGCGGCACCTCGGTGGCCATCACCGCCCAGGACGTCGCGGACGGTATCGCCTCGGTGATCGACAAGACCACCGCCAAGGACCGGACCTACAAGTTCGCCTGAGCGGGGGCCAGTTGAGCCGGCGCGGGGCCGGTACCGGATGATCCGGTGCCGGCCCCGTCGCATTTCCGGCCCCCGGCCGCTGCGGCGAAAACTCGCCAGTGGCGTGAATTTGCCAGCAACGGTGCGTGACAACACCCCGCGCTGATTTGGGCCGTTGGACCCCAAATTCCCCGTAGCCCTCAACAAAGCGGTAGCGTCCGATTATCGGACATGCAATTGCACTGGACATTCGAGGGCAGAGCAACCAAAACGGACAGTGGGTCTACGCGCATCACATGCTCGAACAGGGGAACGGTCCGTCCTGATACCGGAGTTGCGAAGCTCGGGTTACGGACGCGTGAACGTCGGTTGTAACGATATGTCCGTTTTAGGCCGTATCGCTGAGCGCTTGTCAAGGTGTCTGGAACTACGAAGTGGTTGACATTCCAACACGAAGCAAGAAATGCACGGCCAGCAACTGGGGAACTCTTGACGTTCGATAAACGACTTGCAAGAGTCCGTGCGATCACCTTTTTGCAGCCGCTACACCCCGGGCGGGAGCTCCAGCACCATGACTAACCCCACCAAGGCCACGGCCGAGGCCGACACCGTAGGGACGGCCGACACCATCGCGCCGACCGCGACGTCGGCCACGACGTTCAAGGGCCTGTCCCCGAGGACCATCAGCTGGCGTCGCTTCAAGCGCGACCGCACCGGCGTGGTCTCGGCGTTCATCGTGGCGTTCTTCGTCCTGGTGGCGCTGTGCGCCCCGCTGATCTCGATGGTCTACGGCAAGGACCCGTACACCCTGTACGGCCAGGACGACCCGAGCCTGCTGAACGACTTCGGCTTCCCGCTCGGTGCGAACGGCGGCATGAGCGGTGACTTCTGGTTCGGCCTGGAGCCGAAGCTCGGCCGTGACGTCCTCATGCAGCTGGTCTACGGCATCCGCACCTCGCTGCTGATCGCCCTGATCGCGACCCTGCTGTCCACCGCGATCGGCGCCGTCATCGGCGTGGCGGCCGGCTACCTCGGTGGCAAGACCGACTACTTCGTCGGCCGGGTGATCGACGTGCTGCTGGCCTTCCCGTCCACCCTGTTCTTCATCGCCTTCACCCCGGTGCTGTTCGCGGCCTTCTACAAGCCGGACGAGAACATCCCGTCCTTCGCCCGCGCCGTGGTGCTGGTGGCCGTCCTGGTGATCTTCGGCTGGGCCGGCCTGGCCCGGCTGATCCGCGGCACCGCGCTGGCCTTCCGGGAGCGCGAGTTCGTCGAGGCGGCCCGGGTCACCGGTGCCTCGCCGTTCCGGATCATCTTCAAGGAACTGCTCCCCAACCTGTGGACGCCGATCCTGATCCAGGCCACGCTCTCCCTCCCCGCCCTGGTGACCGCCGAGGCCGCACTCTCCTTCCTCGGCGTCGGCATCATCGAGCCGACCCCCGACTGGGGCCGGATGATCGCGGCCGGCACCGACGTCTACCAGGACGACATCACCTATCTGATCTTCCCCGGGGCTTCGCTGGTGATCTTCGTGCTCGCCTTCAACCTCCTCGGGGACTCGGTCCGGGATGCACTCGACCCGAAGACCAAGCGCTGACGCAGCGTCGCCCAGGCGCTGAACACTCCCAAAAAGTTGAGCAACCGCACACCTCGGCAGCCGCCGCGGCCGTGCTGACCAGCCGGTTAACCGACAGGCAGGACGACATGATTTCTCGCAAGACCCTCCAGGCGGCCGCAGCAGTCGTGGCCGTCGGCACCCTGACCCTCACCGCCTGCTCCAGCGGCGGTGGCGGTGGCACCAAGAGCGGCGACAAGGCCTCGGCCTCCCCGTCGAAGTTCAACGAGCACCCGAACATCGTGGTCGGCACCGCCGCGGACTCCCAGGGCCCGGCCAAGCCGGTCGAGGGCGCCAAGGCCGGTGGCACGGTCAAGAACATCGAGCGTGACGACTACGAGCACCTCGACCCGGCCCAGGTGTACTCCAACACCGGCTCCAACTTCTCCCTGCTGATCACCCGTGGCCTCACCGGCTACAAGCAGGAGGGCAACACCGTCAAGCTGGTCGGTGACCTCGCCACCGACACCGGTGTCGCGAGCGACGGCGGCAAGACCTGGACCTTCAAGCTGAAGGACGGCGTCAAGTGGGAGACCGGCGACGCCATCACCTCCGCTGACGTCAAGCACTCGATCGAGCGCTCCTTCGCCCCCTTCATCACCCAGGGCGCGACCTACGTCCAGCGCTGGCTGACCGAGGAGGACTACCGCAAGGCCTACGCCGGCCCGTACGACGGCAAGCACCTCGACAACGTCACCACCCCGGACGAGAAGACCATCGTCTTCAAGTTCGCGAAGCCGCACGCCGACTTCAACTACGCGATGGCGATGACCACCTACGGTGTCGTCTCCCAGAAGGGTGACACCAAGGAGGAGTACGACAAGAAGCCGGTCTCCTCCGGCCCGTACAAGATCGTCAACCGGGTCACCGACAAGTCGCTGAGCCTCGAGCGGAACACCAACTGGGACGCGAAGACGGACCCGATCCGCCACGCCTACCCGGACAAGTGGAACTTCGAGTTCGGCTACCAGGCCATCCCGGCCACCGACAAGCTCCTCGCCGCCGACAAGGGCGAGGACGTCAACACCATGTCGTTCTACTCCGGCGTGGCCGGCGACCGCCTCCAGAAGGTGCTCGACGACGCCTCGGTGAAGGACCGTCTGGTCAAGGGCGAGAGCCCCTACGCCGACTACTACTACATCAACAACAAGAAGGTCACGGACCTCAAGGTCCGCCAGGCCCTCAACTACGCGTGGCCGCACCAGCAGATCCGCACCACGGAGGGTGGCCCGGCCACCGGCACCTACTCCACCACCCTGCTGAACCCGTCGGTCGCCGGCTTCCAGGACTACGACCTGTTCGGCAAGAAGGAGAAGCCGACCGGTGACCCGGAGAAGTCCAAGGCCCTGCTGAAGGAAGCGGGCAAGGAGAACTACAAGATCGTCTACGCGTACAACAACACGCCGAACCAGCAGAAGGTCTCGGTCGTCATCGAGGACGCGCTGAAGAAGGCCGGCTTCGAGGTCGTCCTCAAGCCGATCGACACCAAGACCTGGTACGACGAGATCTCCAAGGTCGACAAGCAGTTCGACGTCTTCTGGGGTGGCTGGGGCGCCGACTGGCCGAACGCCTCCACCGTCCTCCCGGTGCTGTTCGACGGCCGCCTGATCCAGGACGGCTCGAACAACTACGCCAACTTCAACGACCCCGAGGTCAACGCCGAGATCGACCGGATCCTCGACCTGGCCGACCTGAACGAGCAGAACAAGGCGTGGGGCGCCCTGGACAAGAAGATCATGGAGAAGGCCGCCCTGATCCCCGGCATCCAGGAGAAGTTCTACATCCTGCACGGCTCCAAGATCGGTGGCGCGACCTACGACGCGCTGGGCAAGATCATCTCCCCGAACGACGTGTTCGTGAAGCAGTGATCACCGCCTGACCGGTAGTACCCCCGTGGTGCCCGCCGCCGCCCAGCGCGGCGGCGGGCACCACAGCCACCCAGACGGATGGCGCGAAGTACCACAGCCCCAGCCCGCCCCACCACGCCGGCCGCCGAACACCCCCCGTGCGGACCAGGCGTGACATGCGATCAGGAGATCCCGCTCCCATGTTCCGCTTCCTCGTGCGCCGGACACTAGGTGCGGCTGTGATCCTATTGATCATCAGCGCCATCACCTTCTTCCTCTTCTACGCGGTCCCGGCCGACCCCGCCCGGTCCTTCTGCGGCAAGACCTGTGACGCGAGCACCCTGGCGCAGATCAAGGTCAACCTCGGGATGAACGAGTCGGTTCCGGCCCAGTACTGGCACTGGCTGGTCGGCATCTTCGCCGGCCGCGACTACGCCGCCTTCGGTGCCTGCGCGGCACCGTGCCTCGGCTACTCCTTCGCGAACAAGGAGCCGGTGCTCGGCACCATCCTGGACCGCTTCCCGGCCACCATCTCGCTCACCCTGGGCGCTGTGGTCGTCTTCCTGATCGTGGGCGTGGGCGCCGGCATGCTGGCCGCGCACAAGCAGGGCACCATCATCGACAAGGCCGCGAGCTCCATCTCGCTGTTCTTCTCCTCGATGCAGATCTACTTCATCGGCACCGTGGCGATGTACTTCCTGGTGTTCAAGAACCAGATCTTCACCCAGCCTCACTACAACAACTTCAGTGACGGCATCGGCGAGTGGTTCTCCGGTCTGCTGCTGGCCTGGCTGGTGCTGGCCCTGATCTTCACCGCCAACTACACCCGCATGACCCGTTCCTCGATGATCGAGCAGCTCACCGAGGAGCACGTGCGGACCGCACGGGCCAAGGGCATGTCCGGCCGCACCGTCTTCATGCGCTTCGCCTGGCGCGGTGCGATGGCCCAGATCGTCACCATCCTCGGCCTGGACCTGGGCTCGCTGCTCGGTGGCGCGATCATCACCGAGACCACCTTCAACATCCACGGCATCGGCAAGCTGTCCATCGCGGCGGTCGTCGACAACGACCTGCCGATGCTGATGGCGGTGGTCGTGGTGGCAGCCGCACTGATCGTCTTCTTCAACATCATCGTGGACGCCGTGTACGCCCTCATCGACCCCCGGATCCGTCTCGCATGAGCGCCATGAACCGCTCCGAGCACCGCACGACCCCACGAGGAGTACGCCCGTGACCACCCAGGCCAAGCCCCAGGCCGCCGCCGACCGGAGCGACAGCTCCGCCTTCCTCTCGGTCCGTGACCTCGCGGTCAGGTTCAAGACCGAGGACGGCATCGTCAACGCGGTGGACGGCCTCTCCTTCGAGGTCGAGAAGGGCACCACCCTCGGCATCGTCGGTGAGTCCGGCTCCGGCAAGTCCGTCACCAACCTGGCGATCCTCGGGCTGCACAACCCGGCCGTCACCACCATCACGGGCTCGATCCGGCTGGGCGACGACGAGCTGGTGGGGATGACCAACCGTCAGCTGGAGCCGCTGCGCGGCAACAAGATGGCGATGATCTTCCAGGACCCGCTGACCGCGCTGTCGCCGTACTACACCATCGGCCGGCAGATCGGCGAGGTGTTCCGCAAGCACACCGGGGCCAGCAAGAAGGAGGCGCGGGACCGCGCCATCGAGATGCTGACCAAGGTCGGCATCCCGCAGCCGACCACCCGGGTGGACGACTACCCGCACCAGTTCTCGGGCGGCATGCGCCAGCGCGCGATGATCGCCATGTCGCTGGTCTGCGACCCCGACCTGCTGATCGCGGACGAGCCGACCACGGCGCTCGACGTGACCGTCCAGGCCCAGATCCTGGACCTGCTGAAGGACCTCCAGCAGGAGTTCGGCACCGCGATCATCATGATCACCCACGACCTCGGCGTGGTCGCCCAGACCGCCCACGACGTGATGGTCATGTACGCCGGCCGGGCGGTCGAGCGCGGCACCGTGCGCGAGGTTCTGAAGGCCCCTCAGCACCCCTACACCTGGGGCCTGCTGTCCTCGATGCCGAGCCTGAGCGGCCCGCTGGACGTCCCGCTGACCCCGGTCCGCGGCACCCCGCCGAGCCTCATCAACCTCCCGACGGGCTGCCCGTTCAACCCGCGCTGCGACCACCGGGAGCAGGTCACCGGCGGCAAGTGCACCAGCGAGCGTCCCGCGCTCGCCCCCGCCACCGGCCACGCCACCGCCTGCCACCTCGCCCCGGCGCAGAAGCAGGACATCTTCATCAACCAGATCCAGCCGCGGCTCGGCTGAACGGGACGGCGAATCACATGAGCGACCAGATCACCCTCGACAAGCCCGAGGGCACCGCCGCCCCGACCGGCACGCCGCTGCTGGAGATCAAGGGCCTGGAGAAGCACTTCCCGGTCCACGGCGGCTTCCTGATCAAGCGCAAGGTCGGCGCCGTGCACGCGGTGGACGGCATCGACCTGACCGTGCACGCCAACGAGTCGGTCGGCCTGGTCGGCGAGTCCGGCTGCGGCAAGTCGACCCTGGGCCGGCTGGTCACCCGGCTGCTGGAGCCCACCGGCGGAAGCATCAAGTACCAGGGCCAGGAGATCGCCCACGCCAGCCGCAGGGACATGGCGCCGATCCGGTCCGACATCCAGATGATCTTCCAGGACCCGTACTCCTCGCTGAACCCGCGTCAGACGGTCGGCGCCATCATCGGCGCGCCGATGGAGATCAACGGGATCGAGCCGGCCGGCGGCGTGCAGCGCCGGGTCCAGGAGCTGCTGGAGACCGTCGGTCTCAACCCGGAGCACTACAACCGCTTCCCGCACGAGTTCTCCGGCGGCCAGCGCCAGCGCATCGGCGTGGCCCGCGCGCTCTCGCTGAACCCGAAGCTGATCGTGGCCGACGAGCCGGTCTCCGCGCTCGACGTCTCGATCCAGGCCCAGGTCGTCAACCTGCTGCAGCAGCTGCAGAAGGAACTGGGCATCTCCTTCCTGTTCATCGCGCACGACCTCTCGATCGTCCGGCACTTCTCGCAGCGCGTCGCGGTGATGTACCTGGGCAAGATCGTCGAGATCGCGGACCGCAAGTCGCTGTACGAGAGCCCCCGGCACCCGTACACCCACGCGCTGCTCTCCGCCGTCCCGGAGGCCGACCCGGACGACGTCCGCGAGCGCATCCGGCTGGTCGGTGACGTCCCGTCGCCGATCAACCCGCCGTCCGGCTGCCGCTTCCGCACCCGTTGCTGGAAGGCGCAGGACAAGTGCGCGACGGAGGAGCCCCCGCTGGTCCAGCTCTCCGGCAACGTCGACGGCCACCTGACGGCCTGTCACTTCCCGGAGGAGGGCTCCACCTCGGTGCCCGAGCCCCGCACCGCCAAGGAACTCTGAGCCCACGCCAAGGGCCCCTCCCCCACCCCGGGGAAGGGGCCCTTCGGCACACCCGGCCCCACCCATCGACGGCCACCTGACGGCCTGCCACCTCCCCGGAGGGGAGCACGAGCAGAGCCCGGAGGAGGGCTCCGCCTCGGTGCCCGAGCCCCGCACCGCCAAGGAACTCTGAGCACACCCCGAAGGGCCCCTCCCCACCCGGGAAGGGGCCCTTCGTCACTGCTGCTGCTGGATGTCCTCCTCGCGCTCCGCCGCGAAGTGGCAGGCCGAGTCGTGCAGGGCCAGCCCCTGGAGCCAGGGCCGGCCGGTGAGTTCCGGGACCTCCTCGGCGCACTTGGGCTGGGCCTTCCAGCAGCGGGTGCGGAAGCGGCAGCCGCTGGGCGGCTTGGCGGGTGACGGGACGTCACCGGTGAGCACGATCCGGTCCCGCGACTCGCGGGCGCTCGGGTCCGGCACCGGCACGGCCGACAGCAGGGCCTGGGTGTACGGGTGGGTGGCGTGGTCGTAGATCTCCAGGTCGCTGCCGATCTCGACCATCTTGCCGAGGTACATCACGCCGACCCGGTCGGAGATGTGACGGACGATCGAGAGGTCGTGGGCGATGAACATGTAGGAGAGGTTGAACTCCGTCTGGAGCTTCTCCAGCAGGTTGATCACCTGCGCCTGGACCGAGACGTCCAGCGCGGAGACCGGCTCGTCGCAGATGATCACCTCGGGCTTGAGCGCCAACCCCCGGGCGATCCCGATCCGCTGGCGCTGCCCGCCGGAGAACTGGTGCGGGTACCGGTTGATGTACTCCGGGTTCAGGCCCACCACGTCCAGCAGGTCCTGCACCGCCTTGCGGCGGTCCCCCTTCGGCGCCACCTCGGGGTGGATCTCGAAGGGCTCGCCGATGATGTCGCCCACCGTCATGCGGGGGTTGAGCGAGGTGTACGGGTCCTGGAAGACCATCTGGATGTTGCGCCGCACCGCCTTGAGCGCGGACCCGCTCAGCCGGGAGATCTCCTCCCCCTTGTAGCGGACCGAGCCCGAGGTGGCCGGCTCCAGGTTCATCAGCACCTTGGCCAGGGTGGACTTGCCGCAGCCCGACTCGCCGACGATGCCCAGCGTCTCGCCCTGCATCAGGTCGAAGGAGACGCCGTCCACGGCCTTGACCGCGCCGACCTGCTTCTTGAAGAGGACGCCCTTGGTCAGCGGGAAGTGCTTGACCAGGTCCCGCACTTCGAGGATCGGCTCGCCCCGGGGCACCTCCTGCTCGAAGGCCACCTCCTCCGGGAGGGCCGCGCCGAGCGCGCTCGCGCCGTTAGGAGGCGTCATCGAGGGTCTCCTTCCAGAAGAAGCAGGCACTGCGCCGGCCCGGCAGCTCGGCCCCGTCCGGCCCGGTCACCCGGTCGAGCGGTGGGACGTCCCGGCGGCAGACCTCCTGGGCCCGCGGGCAGCGCGGGTTGAAGGCGCAGCCCGGCGGGATGCGGAGCAGGTTGGGCGGCAGGCCCTTGATCGCGTAGAGCTCCTGGCCCTTCTGGTCGAGCCGGGGGATGGAGTCCAGCAGGCCGCGGGTGTACGGGTGGGCCGGCCGGGCGTAGAGCTCGTGCACCGGGGCGGTCTCGACGATCCGGCCGGCGTACATGACCGCGATCTTGTCCGCGACGTCGGCGACCACGCCGAGGTCGTGGGTGATCAGGATCAGGCCCATGTGGTACTCGGCCTGCAGCTCCGCCAGCAGGTCCATCACCTGGGCCTGCACCGTCACGTCGAGCGCGGTGGTGGGCTCGTCGGCGATGATCAGGTCCGGCTCCAGGGCCAGCGCCATGGCGATCATGATGCGCTGGCGCATGCCGCCGGAGAACTGGTGCGGGTAGTCGCCGACCCGGTCCTTGGCGGCCGGGATGCGCACCCGGTCCATCAGCTCGATGGCCTTGAGCTTGGCGGCCTTGCCGGACATGCCCCGGTGGGCGCGGTACATCTCGCCGAGCTGGTGCCCGACGGTGAGCACCGGATTGAGCGAGGAGAGCGCGTCCTGGAAGATCATCGCGATCTTCTGGCCGCGGATCTGCCGCCGGGCCTCCCGGTCCATCTTCAGCATGTCCTGGCCGCGGAAGCGGATCTCGCCCTGCGGGATCCGGGCCGGCGGCATGTCGAGGATGCCCATGATCGCCTGCGCGGTGACGGACTTCCCGGAGCCGGACTCGCCCAGCACCGCCAGGGTCTCGCCCGCGCTGACGCTGTAGTTCACCCCGTTGACGGCCTTGGCCACCCCGTCCCGGGTCTTGAACTCCACGTGCAGGTCCCGGACTTCGAGCAGCGGGCCCTCGTACGGGGCTTCCCGGGCGGGCTTCTTGGTGTCGACTGCGGTGGTCATCGCCTTCGTTCCGCCTCTCTCAGCGCAGCTTCGGGTCGAGGGCGTCGCGGACCGCGTCGCCCATCATGATGAAGGCCAGCACCGTGAGGCTGAGCGCGGCGGCCGGGAAGAACAGCGCGAACGGCGCGGTCCGGATCACCCGCTGGGCCGAGGAGATGTCCACGCCCCAGGAGATGGTCGGGTCCTGGAGGCCGATGCCGAGGAAGCTCAGCGTGGCCTCGGCGGTGATGTAGCCGCCGAGCGCGATGGTGGCCACCACGATCACCGGGGCGATCGCGTTCGGCAGGATGTGACGGACCATCAGCCGCGGGGTCCCGGCGCCGAGCGCCTTGCCGGCCACCACGTAGTCGGCCTGCTTGACCGTCAGCACCGAGCCGCGCATCACGCGGGCCAGCTGGGTCCAGCCGAGCACCGCCAGGGCGATCACCACGGACCAGACGGTGCGGGTGGTGAAGGCGTTCAGCAGCACCAGGGCGCCGAGCAGCAGCGGGATGCCGAAGAAGATGTCGATGATCCGGGAGATCACCGCGTCCACCCAGCCGCCGAAGTACCCGGCCACCATGCCGGTCACCCCGCCGAGCAGGGTGACGGCGAGGGTGACGCAGACGCCGACGATGATCGAGGCGCGGGCGCCGTAGATCACCCGGGCATAGATCGACCGGCCCTGGCCGTCGTAGCCGAACCAGCCGGCGCCGAACACGTCGGCCCAGTCCGGCTTGCGCAGGTAGTTCTGGGCCAGGTTCGCCTGCCGCGGGTCGGTGCTGGTGAACAGGCTGGGCCAGACCGCCATCAGCACCAGCAGCACGATCAGCAGGGCCGAGATGATGAAGATCGGCCGCCGCCGCAGGTCCCGCCAGGCGTCGCCCCAGAGGCTGCGGGCCTCCTCCCGCTTGGCCGGATCGGGCTCGTTCAGGGTGTCCTGCGCCACCGCCAGCCCCTGCTGGCCGACGTAGTCCAGGTGGTCGCTGTCGGTCGGCGGGATGCGCCGCAGCGGGTCGTGGTCGTCGGGGAGGTCGTTGCTAGGCATAGCGGATCCTCGGGTCCAGGATGGCGTAGAGCAGGTCCACCACGAGGCTGGCCACCAGGTAGACGATCACCAGCACGGTGACGATGCCGACGACGGTCGGGCCCTCCTTGGTCCGGATCGCCTTGTAGAGGATGTTGCCGACGCCCGCGATGTTGAAGATGCCCTCGGTGACGATCGCGCCGCCCATCAGGGCGCCCAGGTCGGTGCCCAGGAAGGTGACCACCGGGATCAGCGAGTTGCGCAGCAGGTGGCGGCCGATGATGGTCCGTCGGGGCAGGCCCTTGGCAACCGCGGTGCGCATGTAGTCGGCCCGCAGGTTCTCGCCGATCGAGGTCCGGGTGAGCCGGGCCACGTAGGCCAGCGAGAGTGAGGCCAGCACCAGCCCCGGCAGGATCAGTTGGAGGATGTCGGTGGAGTCCTGGACGGTGGCGGTGACCCAGCCGAGGTCGATCGCGAAGATGGTCTGCGCGATGTAGCCGAGCACGAAGACCGGGATCGAGATGACGATCAGGGTCAGGATGAGCACCGCCGTGTCGGCGAAGGAGCCGCGCTTGAGGCCGGCCAGCAGGCCGAGCGGCAGACCGATCACGATCTCGAAGAAGAAGGCGACCAGGGCCAGCCGGATGGTCACCGGGAAGGCGTCGGCCATGATCTCGGAGACCGGGCGGCCGGTGAAGCTGGTGCCGAAGTCCAGCTGGAAGACGTTGCCCATGTAGATCAGGTACTGCTTCCACCAGGGCTCGTCGAGGTGGTACTGGTGCCGCAGGTTGGCCACGGTCGCCGGGTCGGCCGCCTTGTCGCCGAACATCGCCGCGATCGGGTCGCCGGGCAGGGTGTACACCATGATGAAGATCAGGAACGTGGCACCGAAGAAGACCGGGATCATCTGGAGCACGCGCCGGATGACGTAGTGGCCCATCGAACCTCCTTCCGAGGGGGTGACTTGGTGCCCGGGCCCCGCCCTCCCCGAGGAGGGAGGGCGGGGCCGACGGGGTTGGGTGTCAGCCCTTGACCTCGACCTGGGTCCAGGCCGGGTTGCCGAAGGAGTCGAACTTCACGTTCTGCACCTTGGTGGAGTAGCCGGAGTTGGTCCGGTAGTACCAGAGCGGGATCGCCGGGATGTCCTGGGCGAGCACCGCCTCGGCCTTCTGGTAGTCCGAGGCCGAGTCCTGGATCGAGGCGGCCTGGTCGGCCTGGTTCGCCAGCTGGTCGAACTGGGGGCTGCTGTAGCCGAAGTCGTTCGAGGCGGCGCCGGTCTTGTAGACGTCGGACAGGAAGTTCGCGTTCAGCGGGTAGTCCTGCACCCAGCCGGTGCGGAAGGCACCGTTGATGGTGTGTCCGGTGATCGCCGCGCGGGCGGTCTTGAAGTCCGTCTTCGGGTCGCCGACGCAGTCCACGCCGGTGGACTGGCGGATGGAGTTGCAGACCGCGTCCACCCACTCCTTGTGCCCGCCGTCGGCGTTGTAGGTGATGGTCAGCTTGTTGCCGGGGACGCCGCCGCCCTCGGTGATCAGCTGCTTGGCCTTGGCGGCGTCGAAGGTGCAGAAGTCTCCGCAGGTGCCGGACTTGAAGCCCTCGACGCCCTCGGCCACCCAGGAGTTGGCCGGCTTGCGGGAGCTCTGGAGCACCGTCTTGGTGATGGTGTCGCGGTCGATCGCCATCGACAGGCCCTGCCGCACCTTGGCCTTGTTCGCCCCGGCCCAGTCGGCCTGGTAGAGCGTGAAGCCGATGTTCTGGATGGCGCCCTGCGGGGCGTCGATCGCCCGGTCGCCGAGGTCGTTCTTGTAGTTGGCCAGCGCCGACGGCGGCACCTGGTCCATCACGTCGAGGTTGTTGGACTGCAGGTCCGCGTAGGCGGCCTCGGCGGTGGTGTACATCTTGAACACCACGCCGCCGTTCTTCGGCTTGTCCACACCCTGGTAGTTCGCGAAGGCCTTGGTGGTGATCTGCGCGTTGTGGTCCCAGCTGACGAACTCGTACGGACCGTTGCCCACCGGCTTCTGGCCGTACCCGGACGGGTCCTTGAAGAAGCCGTCCGGCAGCGGGGAGAAGGCGATGTAGCCCAGCTTGTACGGGAAGTAGGAGACCTTGCCGCTGAGCTTGATGGTGAAGTGGGTGTCGTCCACCACCGTGAGGCCCGACATGGTGGTCTTGGTGCCCGCGCCCTTGGCCGGGTGGACGTCCGCGTAGCCCTCGATGTCGGAGAACCAGGAGCTGTTGATCTGGTTGTTCGCCGTGGTGGCGGCCCAGTTCCAGGCGTCCACGAAGTTCTTCGCCTTGACCGGCGTGCCGTCGTGGAAGGTCCAGCCGGTCTTCAGGGTGACGTTGAAGGTCTGCGAGTCACTGGTGTCGATCTTGTCGGCCACCTGCATCCGCAGCTTGCCGTCCGAGGGGTCGTAGTCCGCCAGCCCCTTGAACAGGTTCTGCGTGATGCGGCCGCCGCCGACCTCGTTGGCGTTGGCCGGCTGGAGCGGGTTCTGCGGCTCGCTGCTCTGGTAGCTGAAGGTCTTGCTGGCGTCGGAGGAGCCTCCTCCCCCGCCGCTGCTACCGCATCCGGTGGCCACCAGGGCCACGGATGTCGCACCGACTACGGCCCAGCGGACTCTGGTGGCTGCGGGCATCGAGCTTCCTCCTCAGGGGTCTGTGACGCATCACACCCCATTCGAAGGGCACCGGCCGCACGGCGCGACCGTGGTACGGCCGGATGGGTGCCCGCCGCTACGCCGACGGCCCCACAGCGGGGAGCTGTGGGGCCGTCAGACTGAGCGGGCGTCAGATCGCGCCGTGGTTCACCCGTGGCTCACGCCGCGGTGAGCTCGCGCTCGGCGGCGAAGTGGCAGGCCGACTCGTGTGCCGCCGGGCCGTCCAGGGACGGCACCGCCAGCAGCGGGAGCTCGGTGGAGCAGCGCTCCTCCGCCTTCCAGCAGCGGGTGCGGAAGCGGCAGCCGGACGGCGGGTTGGCCGGCGAGGGGATGTCGCCCTGGAGCACGATCCGGTCCCGGTTGGCGCGGGCCGTCGGGTCCGGCACCGGCACCGCGGAGAGCAGTGCCTGGGTGTACGGGTGGGTGGCGTGCTCGTAGATCTCCTCGTCCGTGCCGATCTCGACCATCTTGCCGAGGTACATCACGCCGACCCGGTCGGAGATGTGACGGACGATCGAGAGGTCGTGGGCGATGAACATGTAGGAGAGCTCGAAGTCCTTCTGGAGCTGCTCCAGCAGGTTGATCACCTGGGCCTGGACCGAGACGTCGAGCGCGGAGACCGGCTCGTCACAGATGATGACCTCGGGCTTGAGGGCCAGGCCGCGGGCGATGCCGATGCGCTGGCGCTGGCCGCCGGAGAACTGGTGCGGGTACCGGTTGATGTACTCCGGGTTCAGCCCGACCACGTCCAGCAGGTCCTGCACCGCCTTGCGGCGGTCCCCCTTCGGCGCCACCTCGGGGTGGATCTCGTACGGCTCGCCGATGATGTCGCCCACCGTCATGCGGGGGTTGAGCGAGGTGTACGGGTCCTGGAAGACCATCTGGATGTTGCGGCGGACGGCCTTCAGTGCGGCGCCGGAGAGCTTGGAGATGTCCTCGCCCTTGTAGAGCACCTGGCCGGAGGTGGCCCGCTCCAGGTTCATCAGCACCTTGGCCAGGGTGGACTTGCCGCAGCCCGACTCGCCGACGATGCCCAGCGTCTCACCGCGCATCAGGTCGAAGGAGATCCCGTCGACGGCCTTGACCGCGCCGACCTGCTTCTTGAAGAGGACGCCGGCGGTCAGCGGGTAGTGCTTGACCAGGTCCTTCACCTCCAGGATGGGCTCAGCCATGGAGGGTCTCCTTCCAGAGGTGGCAGGCGCTCTTGCGGCCGGCGAGCTCGGCGCCGTCCTTGTCGAGCACCTGGTGCAGCGCGGGGATCTCGCTGCGGCACAGGTCGGTGGCCCGGTCGCAGCGCGGGTTGAAGGCGCAACCGGCGGGCACCTTCAGCAGGTTGGGCGGCAGGCCCTTGATCGCGTAGAGCTCCTGGCCCTTCTGGTCCAGGCGCGGGATCGAGCGCAGCAGGCCCTCGGTGTACGGGTGCGCCGGGTTGGCGTAGAGCTCGTGCACCGGGGCCGTCTCGACGATCCGGCCCGCGTACATGACCGCGATCTTGTCCGCGACGTCGGCGACCACGCCGAGGTCGTGGGTGATCAGGATCAGGCCCATGTGGTACTCGGCCTGGAGCTCGGCGAGCAGGTCCATCACCTGGGCCTGGACGGTGACGTCCAGGGCGGTGGTGGGCTCGTCAGCGATGATCAGGTCCGGCTCCAGGGCCAGCGCCATGGCGATCATGATGCGCTGGCGCATGCCGCCGGAGAACTGGTGCGGGTAGTCGCCCACGCGCTGACGGGCGGCCGGGATGCGCACCCGGTCCATCAGCTCGATGGCCTTCTCCTTGGCCTCCTTGCGGGAGGCGCCCTGGTGCACCCGGAACATCTCGCCGAGCTGGTAGCCCACCGAGAGCACGGGGTTGAGGGAGGAGAGCGCGTCCTGGAAGATCATCGCGATCTTGCGGCCGCGGATCTTCCGGCGCTCCTCGTTGGACATCTTCAGCATGTCCTGGCCGCGGTACAGGATCTCCCCGGAGGTGACCCGGCCGGGCGGCATGTCGAGGATGCCCATGATGGTCTGCGCGGTCACGGACTTGCCGGAGCCGGACTCGCCGAGGACGGCGAGGGTCTCGCCCGCGCTGACGCTGTAGTTCACCCCGTTGACGGCCTTGGCGATGCCGTCCTTGGTCTTGAACTCGACGTGCAGGTCCCGGACTTCGAGCAGCGGGGTGCCCGGAGTGAGCTTCGGCTCGGACTGCGTCTTCTCGATGACGGTGGTCATGCTCGATCCCTCTCTCAGCGCAGCTTCGGGTCGAGGGCGTCGCGCACGGCGTCGCCCATCATGATGAAGGCCAGCACCGTGAGGCTGAGCATCCCGGCCGGGAAGAACAGCGCGAACGGGGCGGTGCGGATCACCTTCTGGGCCGAGTTGATGTCGATGCCCCAGGAGATGGTCGGGTCCTGGAGGCCGATGCCCAGGAAGCTCAGCGTGGCCTCGGTGGCGATGTAGCCGCCGAGCGCGATGGTGGCCACCACGATCACCGGGGCGATCGCGTTCGGCAGCACGTGCTTGAGCAGGATGCGGCCGGTGCCGGCGCCGAGCGCCTTGGCGGCGGTGACGTAGTCGGCCTGCTTGACGGTGATCACCGAGCCGCGCATCACGCGGGCCATCTGGGTCCAGCCGAGCACCGTGAGCGCGAAGACCACGGACCAGACGGTGCGCTCGGTGAAGGCGTTCAGCACCACCAGGCAGCCGAGCAGCAGCGGGATGCCGAAGAAGATGTCGGTCAGGCGCGACAGCAGGGTGTCGATCCAGCCGCCGAAGTACCCGGCCAGCATCCCGACGAAGCCCCCGGTGATGGTGACCGCGGCGGTGACGCAGATGCCCACGATGATCGAGGCGCGGGCGCCGTACACCACGCGGGCGTAGATCGACCGGCCCTGGCCGTCGTAGCCGAACCAGTCGGCCTGGAAGAAGTGGGTGTAGTTCGGCGCGCTCAGGTAGTGGTTGCGCAGGTCGCCGGCGCGCGGGTCCACCGAGGTGAACAGGCCGGGCACCACGGTCATCACGACCAGGACCAGGATGAGCGCGGCCGAGATCAGGAAGATCGGCCGGCGGCGCAGGTCCTCCCAGGCGTCCGAGCCGAGGCTGCGGGCCTTCTCCGGCTTGGGCTCCGCGACGGTGCCCTGCTGGGCCGGGATCGCGGGGGTCTTCTTCTTCTCGATCAGGTCAGGCATACCGAATCCTCGGGTCCAGGACCGCGTAGAGCAGGTCGACGATCAGGCTGGCGACGAGGTAGACGATCACGAGGACGACCACGAAGCCGACGACCGTCGCGCCTTCCTTCTGGTTGATCGCGCGGAAGAGCGCGTTGCCGACGCCCTTGACGTTGAAGATGCCCTCGGTGACGATCGCGCCGCCCATCAGGGCGCCCAGGTCGGTGCCCAGGAAGGTGACCACCGGGATCATCGAGTTGCGCAGCAGGTGGGTGCCGATGACCTTGCGGCGCGGCAGGCCCTTGGCGATCGCGGTCCGGATGTAGTCGGCCTTGATGTTCTCCACGATCGAGGTGCGGCTCAGGCGGGCCACGTAGGCCAGCGAGAGCGAACCCAGCACGATGGCGGGCAGCAGCAGGTCGATCCACTTGTCCGAGTTCACCGGCACGGTGGGGGTCACCCAGCCGAGCTGGGTGGCGAAGACGTTCTGGAAGATGTAGCCGAGCACCGGAACCGGGATCGAGATCAGCACCAGGGTGAAGACCAGGGTGCCCTTGTCCGCGAGCTTGCCGCGCTTGAGGCCGGCCAGCAGGCCGATCCCGACGCCGAAGACGATCTCGATGGCGAAGGCCATCAGCGCGAGCCGCACCGTCACCGGCAGCGCCTCGGAGATCACGTCGATGACCTGACGGCCCGACATGGTCTCGCCGAAGTTCCCGGTGAACAGGTCGCCCATGTAGTTCAGGTACTGCTGCCACATCGGCAGGTCGAGGCCCAAGCGGTGCTTGAAGGCCGCGAGTTGGGCCGGGTCCGGCGCCTTGTCGCCCCACATCGCGGCGACCGGGTCGCCCGGGAGCACGCGGACCATGAAGAAGATCAGCGCGGTGGTCCCCAGGAAGACCGGGATCATTTGGAGCAGTCGCCTCGCGACAAAGCGCCCCATCGTGCCTCCAATTGCTGCTCTCTGACGGGGCGTCATCCCGATTTCAGAGGTTCTAGGCGTGCCGACGGCCGGTGCCGGACCGCCCTCGTGGGGTGGTCGTGGACACCGGCCGTCGTCGAGTCAGGCCAGTGTGGTGGTGGCCCTGGTTACTTCTGCTTGACCTCGACCTGGGTGAAGACCGGGTCACCGAAGGAGTCGTACTTCACGTTCTGGACGTTCTTCGAGTAACCGGCGGTCGTCTTGTAGTACCAGAGCGGGATGGCCGGCATGTCCTTGGCCAGCTCGGCCTCGGCCTTCTGGTACAGCTCGGCGGTCTTCTCGACCGTGGTCGCCTTGTCCGCCTCGGCGGCGTACTTGTCGAACTCGGCGGACGAGTAGCCCGCGTCGTTCGCGGCGGCACCGGTGCCGTAGACGTCGCGCAGGAAGTTGGCGTTCAGGGGGTAGTCCTGCACCCAGCCGGTCCGCATCATGCTCTGGACCTGCTTCTTCTTGATGATGTCGCGCGAGGTCTTGAAGTCCGGCTTCGCGTCGCCGACGCACTCCACGCCGGTGGACTGGCGGATGGAGTTGCAGACCGCGTCCACCCACTCCTTGTGCCCGCCGTCGGCGTTGTAGACCACGGTGATCTTGTTGTTCGGGACGCCGCCGCCCTCGGTCACCAGCTGCTTGGCCTTGGCCGGGTTGAAGGTGCAGGCCTCGCCGCAGGTGTTGTCCTTGTAGCCCATCGCACCGGGGGCGACCCAGCTGTTGGCCGCCTGGCGGGAGCCGTTCAGCACGGTCTTGGTGATGGTGTCGCGGTCGATCGCCATCGACAGGCCCTGGCGGACCTTGGCCTTGTCGACGCCCTTCCAGCCGTCCTGGTACATCGCGAAGGAGATGTTCTGGATGGCGCCCTGGGCCTGGTCGACCGCGCGGTCACCGAGGTCGTTCTTGTACGAGGCCAGGTTCGACGGGTCGACCTGGTCGAGCACGTCCAGGTTGTCGGAGACCAGGTCCTTGTACGCGGCGTCGGCCTGCGCGTAGTTCTTGAAGACGATGCCGCCGTTCTTCGGCTTGTCGCTGCCCGCGTACTTGTCGTAGGAGGCGACGGTGACGGCCTGGTTGTGCTCCCACGAGACGAACTTGTAGGGGCCGTTGCCGACCGGCTTCTGGCCGTAGGCCGCCGGGTCGGTGAAGAACGCCTTCGGCAGCGGCGAGAAGGCCGTGTAGCCGAGCTTGTACTGGAAGTACGAGACCGGGCCGGTCAGCTTGATGGTGAAGTGGGTGTCGTCGACGACGGCCAGACCGGACATCTTGTCGGCGGTCGGGTCACCCTTCTCCGGGTGGACGGCGTCGTAGCCCTCGATGTCGGAGAACCAGTCCGAGTTGATCTGGTTGTTCTTGGTGTTGGCGGCCCAGTTCCAGGCGTCCACGAAGGAGGCCGCGGTCACCGGGGTGCCGTCGTGGAAGGTCCAGCCGGACTTCAGGGTGACGGTGTAGTTCTGCGCGTCGGTGGTCTCGATCTTGTCGGCGACCTGGTTGCGCAGCGAACCGTTGGTGGGGTCGTAGTCCACCAGGCCCTTGAACAGGGTCTTGATGATGCGACCGCCACCGACCTCCATGGCATTGGCCGGCTGGAGCGGGTTCTGCGGCTCGGAGCTCTGGTAGCTGAACGTCCCGGCCGCGTTGGCCGCTCCGCCCTCGCTCGACGACGAACCGCTACCGCAGGCGGTGGCCGCGAGGGCGACCGCGACGGCTGCGACGACCCACTTGGCCTGGCTGGCACCGCGCATGGGTGTGCCTCCTGAATCCGTGTTGCATACGTGGAGCGCACCGCAGGGGGACTGGCCGGCGTCATCGCCGTTGGCCAGGCGGTGCTTTCCTCGCTCAGGCTTCGGCGCGCACCCCTGCGCGAAACCCTGGACCCGAGCTCGACTGGCTCCACTATCCGTCACGCAGGGATACGAACTACGCCATTACCGATCTCAATTTGGTCACATGAAATCTCGGTAAACGGACATTCCAGACATACCCAGACAGGTACTAAACGGACAGTTGCCATGAATGACGGTTCGTCACGTCCGATTAACGAACACGTCCCCCCTCCGGCGACTACGCGCGTTGACGACTCACCGTCACAGAAACGGACCGGCCGGCGCCCCGTGCGGGGCGCCGGCCGGTCCGGTGTTACGGGGTGGTTCAGGCCTTCTTGGCCCGCGAGGCGGTGCGGCCGCGCTCCTTGGCGTCCAGGACGACCTTGCGGATGCGCACGGTCTCCGGGGTGACCTCGATGCACTCGTCCTCGCGGCAGAACTCCAGGCTCTGCTCCAGCGAGAGCTTGCGCGGCGGGACGATCGACTCGGCCACGTCCGCGTTCGAGGAACGCATGTTGGTGAGCTTCTTCTCCTTGGTGATGTTCACGTCCATGTCGTCGGCGCGCGAGTTCTCGCCGACGATCATGCCCTCGTACACCTCGGTGCCGGGGTCGGTGAACAGCACGCCGCGCTCCTGCAGGTTGGTCATCGCGAAGGCGGTGACCACACCGGAGCGGTCGGCCACCAGCGAACCGTTGTTACGGGTCGTCAGGTTGCCGAACCACGGCTCGTGGCCCTCGTGGATCGAGTGCGCGATGCCGGTGCCGCGGGTGTTGGTGAGGAACTCGGTGCGGAAGCCGATCAGGCCGCGGGACGGCACCACGAACTCCATCCGGACCCAGCCCGAGCCGTGGTTGGACATGTTGTCCATCCGGCCCTTGCGGACGCCCATCAGCTGGGTGACGGCACCCATGTGCTCCTCGGGCACGTCCACCGTGAGGCGCTCGACCGGCTCGTGGGTCTTGCCGTTGACCTCCTTGGTGACGACCTGGGGCTTGCCGACGGTCAGCTCGAAGCCTTCCCGGCGCATGGTCTCGATCAGGATGGCCAGCGCCAGCTCACCGCGGCCCTGCACCTCCCAGGCGTCCGGACGCTCGGTCTCCAGCACGCGGAGCGAGACGTTACCGATCAGCTCGCGGTCCAGGCGGTCCTTCACCTGACGGGCGGTGACCTTGCGGTCGACCTTGCCGGCGCCGGCCTTGGCGTCGGCGCCCTTGCCGGAGCCGCCCTTGCCGACCAGCGGCGAGGTGTTGGTGCCGATGGTCATCGAGATGGCGGGCTCGTCGACCGTGATCAGCGGCAGCGCGATCGGGTTCTCCGGGTCGGCCAGGGTCTCGCCGATCATGATCTCGGAGATGCCCGAGACGGCGCAGATGTCACCGGGGCCGGCCACCTCGGCCGGCTTGCGGGTGAGCGCCTCGGTCATCAGCAGCTCGGTGATGCGGACGCTGGAGATGGAGCCGTCGCGCTTGATCCAGGCCACGGTCTGGCCCTTGCGCAGCTCGCCCTGCTCGACGCGGAGCAGCGCGATGCGGCCGAGGAAGTTGTCGGCGTCCAGGTTGGTGACGTGGGCCTGGAGCGGCGCGTCCTCGTCGTAGGTCGGGGCCGGGACGTGCTCCAGCAGGGTGGAGAAGAACGGCTCCAGGTTCTCGGAGTCGGCCGGCACGGTGCCGTTCTCCGGCTTGGTCAGCGAGGCGACGCCGTCACGGGCACAGGCGTAGACGATCGGGAACTCGATCTGGTCCTCGTCCGCGTCCAGGTCCAGGAACAGGTCGTAGGTCTCGTTGATGACCTCGTCGATCCGGGCGTCCGGGCGGTCGGTCTTGTTGATGCAGAGGATGACGGGCAGCCGCGCGGTGAGCGCCTTGCGGAGCACGAAGCGGGTCTGCGGCAGCGGGCCCTCGGAGGCGTCGACCAGCAGCACGACGGCGTCGACCATGGACAGGCCGCGCTCGACCTCGCCACCGAAGTCGGCGTGGCCGGGGGTGTCGATGATGTTGATGGTGATCGGGGCCCCGCCGTCCTTGGGGTGGTACTTGACGGCGGTGTTCTTCGCGAGAATGGTGATGCCCTTCTCGCGCTCGAGGTCGTTCGAGTCCATCATCCGGTCGTCCAGCTGCTGGTGGGCGGCGAAGGCACCGGCCTGCTTCAGCATGGCGTCGACGAGGGTGGTCTTCCCGTGGTCGACGTGGGCGACGATGGCAACGTTGCGGATGTCATTACGCGTGGGCATGCTGAGCGGATTCTCCCGGAATCGTGGGTTGCGGCGCCCGGCTGCGTCAGACCCCGCCTGCTACTACCGGTCCACCCGCCGGGGCACGACATGCCACGGCTTCCTCCTATGGTACGTGGAACCCCGCAGCGAGGCCGAAACGGGCAGGCCCGTACGGGCCCGGTCCCGGATCGGCCGCCGTTCTTCCCCTGCCGTTGGCGTGCTGTTCAACGTGGTCGGGCGAGCGATCACCGGCTCGCTCGGGCACTCGCCGTTCCGGAGCCGCGCCACCGGTCCGGAGCCGTCCACCGGGCCGAGGTCGCCGCCGAGCGGGCCCGGGGGCCTGCGGTGGAGCGCCGGGGCGTGGCGGCCTGTCAGAGGGCCAGCTCGAACCAGACGATCTTGCCCTTGGGGGTGCGGCGGCTGCCCCAGCGTTCGGCCAGCAGGCTGACCAGCTGGAGGCCGCGGCCGCCCTCGTCGGTCTCCTGGGCGCGGCGCTGGCGGGGCTGGGCGTAGCCGTCGTCCCAGACCTCGCAGACCACGGTGCGGTCGCGCAGCAGCCGGAGCCGGATCTCGCCGTGGCCGTGCCGCAGCGCGTTGGTGACCAGCTCGCTGACCAGCAGCTCGGTGGTGTCCACCAGCTCGTCCAGGCCGCGCACCAGCAGCCAGGAGCAGGCGAGCTCGCGGGCCTTGCCGACGGAGGTGAGCTCGGCGGGGAGCCTCCAGTCGCCCACCGAGTCCTCGGGGAGCGCCTGGACCTTGGCCATCAACAGCGCGATGTCGTCCTCGCCGTGATGGGGGATCAGCTCGTCCAGCACCTCGTCGCAGAGCCGCTCCAGCTCGCGGGAGCCGCCGTTGAGGGCCGTCCGGAAGGCCCGCAGGCCCTCGTCCAGCTGGTGCTTGCGGGACTCCACCAGGCCGTCGGTGTAGAGGCCGAGCACGGCGCCGTCCGGCAGCGTGACCTCGACCTCCTCGAAGGGCTCGCCGCCGACGCCGAGCGGCAGGCCGGGCGGCACCTCCAGCATCCGGGCCGGCTCGTCGGGGGCGAGCAGCACCGGCGGCAGGTGGCCCGCGTTGGCGAAGACGCAGCGCTGCTTGACGGCGTCGTAGACCGCGTAGACGCAGGTGGCGAGGTAGACCTCGACCTCCTCGCCGGGCACGGTGGGCTCGCCGCCGAGGCCGCGGGCGATCTCGTCCAGGGCGGAGAGCACCTCGGCCGGGTCGAGGTCGAGCATGGCCAGGGTGCGGACGGCGGTGCGGAGTTGGCCCATCGCGACGGCGGCCCGCAGGCCGCGGCCCATCACGTCGCCGATCACCAGCGCGGTGCGGCTGCCGGGCAGCGGGATGACGTCGAACCAGTCGCCGCCGACCTCGGTGTTGTTGTTGCTGGGCAGGTAGCGGCGGGCGATCTCCAGGCCGCTGGCGGCCGGCTTGCCCGGGGGGAGCAGGCTGCGCTGGAGGATCAGCGCGCGCTCGTGCTCGCGGCGGTAGAGCCGGGCGTTGTCGACGCAGACGGCGGCGCGGGCGACCAGCTCCTCGGCGATCGCCACGTCCCGGGCGTCGAAGGGCTCGCTGCCGATCGCGCGGGAGAGCTGGACCAGGCCGAGCACCTGGTCGCGGGCGACCAGCGGGACCACCAGGGTGGAGCGCAGCAGCGGGTCCGGGCCGGGCTGCGGGACGACGCTGCGGCCGGTGCGCAGGGCCCGGGCGTGCGGGGAGCGGCGGGGGTAGCAGAGCGAGCCGCCGGCCTCGGCGACCGGGACGGCGCCCTCGGCGCCCAGCACGCTGGAGGCGCCGCCGACCACGCTGGAGACGGCCACCCGGCGCAGCTCGCCGGAGCCGTCCGAGGCGCCGGGCCCGGCGGTCGGGCCGGAGTCGCCGGAGAGCAGGGCGGTGTACAGGTCGACGGTGGCCAGGTCGCAGAACTGCGGGACGATCACGTCCAGCAGCTCCTTGGCGGTGGTCTCCAGGTCGAGGGTGGAGCCGATGTGGGTGGAGGCCTCGTTGAGCAGCGCCAGGCTGCGGCGCACCCCGGCGGCCTCCCGCTCGGCGATGTGACGGCTCGTCACGTCCAGCACCTGGCCGGCCACGCCCATCGGGTGGCCGTTGGCGCCGTTCAGCCGGTAGAGCGAGATGGCCCAGCGGCGGCCGCCGTCCCGGGACTGCACGGTGGCGGTGCGCGGGACCGCGCCGGTGAACCGCAGGTCGACGATGGGCCCGCCGCCGCCGAGCACCTTGCGCAGGGCGACCATCAGCCGGTCGGCCTCGCCGGGCAGGAAGAGGTCGTACGGGGAGAGGCCGGGCAGCTCGCAGGCGGGCAGGCCGACGGCGGTGGCGAAGGCCTGGTTGACCCGCTGGAGGCGCAGCTCGTTGTCGAAGAGGAAGAAGCCGGTCGGGGTCTGCCCGAAGACCGCCTCGGAGGCGGCCAGGTCGGTCTCGATCCGGCGCAGCCGGCCGAGGTCCACGGCCAGGCAGGTGGCGCCGCCGGGGGTGCCGCTGTCCGGCATCACGTAGAGCTCGGCCAGGCCCTCGGCGCCGGTGGCGTCCTTGTACGGGGCGGTGCCGACCCACTCCTCGCCGGAGAGGATGGCCTCCATCCGGGCCCGGCCGCGCTGCCAGAGCTCACGGGGCATCAGGGTGGTGACCGGGTCGGTGCCGACCGCCTCCTCGGCGGGGACGCCGAAGAACTCGGCGGCGCGGCCGCTCCACTGGGTGATCCGGCCGTCCGGGCCGATCGCGAAGGTGGCGACCCGGATGTAGTCGTAGATCGAACCGGCCTTGCCCTGGACGTCCCAGTCGTCGGCCGGGCGGCCGCCCAGCGAGGGACCCGCGTGCACGCCGCCTCTCGGACCGGCGACGCCCGCCGCACCGCTGCCCGCACCACCGCTCGGCTGACCGGGCACGGCCGCATGGCCGCTGCCGCTCGACGTCTTCCACGCCGGGATGCTGTTCAACGGTCCGATCCCCTCCAACCCGCGCCCATCCGGATGTCGAGAACACCGAGTATTCATCATCCGGGGGCGGGCGCACACGCCCCCAACATCACAAAACGGCTCAGCCTTCCGCTTCCCCGTCCCCCTTACCCGGGAGCGCCTGTTCGAACCGCCTCGGGAGCGGGTCTCCTCCGGCCCGCTGCACCGCGATCACCTGCGACGATGCCCGGTCGCCGGATCCGGTCAGCCGAGGTGGTCGTCCATGGGGTCGAGCTCGAACCAGACGACCTTCCCCATGCCCTCGGCGCGCGCGCCCCAGCGCAGAGCGAGACGGCGTACCAACTCCAGGCCGCGGCCGCCCTCGTCGGCCTCGGCGGCGTGCCGCTCGCGGGGCGGATCGGGCAGCGGGTCGGAGATCTCCACCAGCAGGGTGTCGCCGAGCGTGAGCCGGACCCCGATCGGCGCCGAGGCGTACCGGACCGAGTTGGTGACCAGTTCGCTGACCAGCAACTCGGCGGTGTCGGTGAGGTGTTCCACCCCCCAGTCGGTCAGCGCGCCACGGACCAGCCGGCGGGCCCGGGAGACGGCGGTGGGCTCCGCGGGGAGGGTCCAGCCCGCGGTGGGGGTGCCGGACTGACCCCGGCTCAGGCGCGCCACCAGCAGCGCCACGTCGTCCGGCTCCCGGCCCTGCTCCATGGTGTCGAGCACCGCCTCACAGGCCTGCTGGATCGACGGGTAGGGCTGTTCCAGCACGGTCAGCAGCCGGCCGAGGCCGACGTCCAGGTCCTTGTCCCGGGACTCCACCAGACCGTCGGTGCACAGCGCCAGCAGGCTGCCCTCGGGGATGTCCAGCTCGATCGACTCGAAGGGCACCCCGCCCACCCCGAGTGGGGCGCCGGAGGGCAGGTCGAGCACCTGGCCGACGCCGCCGAGCAGCGGGCCGCCGGTGCGGACCGGCTCCTCGCCGGGCTCCTTGGGCACCACCAGCACCGGCGGGATGTGCCCGGCCTTGGCCGCCACCAGCCGCCGGGTGGCCGGGTCGAAGACCGCGTACACGCAGGTGGCGAGCAGCGCCTCGTCCGGGCCCTGGGCCAGGTCGTCGGCCAGCTCGTGGACGTGCCGCAGCAGGATCTCCGGCGGCAGGTCGAGCCCGGCCAGGGTGCGGACCGCGGTGCGCAGCCGGCCCATCGTGGCGGCGGCCCGCAGGCCGTGGCCCATCACGTCGCCGACCACCAGCGCGGTGCGGCCGTCGGGCAGCGGGATGACGTCGAACCAGTCGCCGCCGACCTCGGTGCCGCTGCTGCCGGGCACGTAGCGGTAGGCCACCTCGACCCCGGCGGGCTGCGGCACCTGCTGGGGCAGCAGGGTGCGCTGCAGGGTCAGCGCGGCGGTCCGCTCGCGGGCGTACAGCCGGGCGTTGTCCAGCGAGCTGCCGGCCCGGTCGGCGAGCTCCACGGTGAAGGCCAGGTCGTCCCGGTCGAAGCCCTCGCGGTAGCCGGCCCGGCTCACCGCGAGCAGGCCGATCACAATGCCGCGGGCGCGCAGTGGGACCACCAGCCGGGAGTGCACGCCGAGGTCGTGGGCGGCCTGCACCTTGGGGTCGCCCGGGTAGGTGAGGTCGCTCAACTCCTCCGGGTTGGAGAGGAGTTCGGGCACGCCGGTGCGGAGCACCCGGCCGAAGGCGGAGTCCTCGGCGAAGGTGATCCGGGCTCCCCGGCGGAGCATCACCTCCACCTCGGAGGAGTCCTGCACGGCGGCGGTGCCGAGCTGGAGCAGCGAGGTGCGTCGGTCGTGGCCGTGCCGGGGCAGGTCGTCGCCGTGGGCCACCGCCTGCAGCAGGATCACCGCCGCGTAGTCCGCCAGCCGGGGCACCACCGCGGTGGCCAGCTCCTGGGCGATCCGGCCGGCGTCCAGCAGGTCGCCGACCCGGGAGCCGAACTCGTTCAGCAGCGAGAGCCGGCGGCGGGCGTGCTCCACCTTGGCCACCGCGCGGTACCGCTCGGTCACGTCCATCACGGTGCCGGAGATGCCCAGCACCCGGCCGGCCCGGTCGGTCATCCGGCTGTAGGAGATCGAGCGGAAGCCCGAACGGGCCGTCACCGGCGAGGCCAGCGTGACGTCCACCACCGGCTCGCCGGTGGCCAGCACCTGGCGCTGGATCGCGGTGATCTCGTCCGCCGCCCGCTCGGGCAGCGTCTCGCCGGTGGTCCGGCCGACGTGCTCCTCGGGCGGCAGGCCGTTCATCTCGGCCATGGTCCGGTTGACCGCGGTGTAGCGCAGCTCGGTGTCCAGGATCACGATGCCCAGCGGGGACTGCTCGAACAGCGCGTCCCGGACCGCCAGGTCGTGCTCCACCGCCTGGAGGGTGGCCGCCTCGGCCAGCGCCACCTGGAGGAACGGAGTGCCGTCGCCGTCCACCAGCAGGGAGATCCGGGCCTCCACCGGGACTTCGCCGTCGTCCCGGTGGCGCAGCTGGGTCCAGCCGTGCCAGCGGCCGGTGCGCAGGGTCTCCTGGATCGCCGCCTTCACCCGGAGGACCAGGTCCTGATCCTCCATCAACTCCTCGATCCGGCGGCCCACCAGCAGCTCGCTCGGCCAGCCGAGCAGCTCCTCGGCGGCCGGGCTCCACAGCACCACCCGGCCCGCGGTGTCCAGGATCGCGATGGCCACCTTCACCACGTCGAAGAGGCTGCCCTCGGGGCGCTCGCCGACCCGGGGCCGCCGGTCGATGCCGGGCCCGCCCGGGTACGGGGCGCTCGGCGCGCCGCGGACGCCGCCCAGCCGGGGGTCGGCCGGGGCCGACGGGGGCTGGAGGAGGTGCTGCGGCCGGTCCGCCGCGGAGCGCTTGGGCGTCAGACGGCGGAGCCGGGCCCGGGCCGAGGCACTGCCGATGCTCCGGGGGCGCGGGGAGCCGCTCAGCCCGCGCCGTGCGGCGCCGTCAGCCGACGGCTGCTCGCCCTCGCCGAATCCCGTGTTCGACACCGACCGCCTCACCTATGGTGACGAAATACCGCCGAAAAGTGACATACCCATCAGAACGCCCAGGCTACCCCGGGGAGCGGGGCGGCTTGTCCGATTGGCCTACCTGGCCCAACGGACGGGTCGTCAGGCGGTACCGGTACGGGGGCGGGGTGTGTCAGGTCGGCGGTGCGGCCGGCCCCGCTGACCCGCCCTCAGGCCAGCAGGGCGGCCGGGGCAGGGCGGGCGGGGCGGGGCGGACGGGCGGCCATCAGGCCAGCAGGGTGGCGAGGTGGGGCAGCACCTCGCGGTCGTGCTCCAGCCAGGTGACCTGGTCCAGCTCGGCCGGGCCGAGCCAGCGCAGCTCGTCGTGGTCCTCCAGCGGGCGGGGCTCACCCTCGATCAGCTCGGCGGTCCACAGTCGCAGTTCGAGCCCCGGGCGCACCTGCCAACTACCGGGCAGCCGGCCGAGGGCGCGGGCCTCGACGCCCAGCTCCTCGCGCAGCTCGCGCTCCAGCGCCTGCTCCTCGGTCTCCCCTGCCTCGACCTTCCCGCCGGGGAACTCCCAGTACCCCGCGACCGCCGCGGGCGCGCTGCGCCGGGCGGCCAGCACCCGCCCCCGGTGGACGAGGGCCCCGCCGACGACGATCCGGATGTCCATGGGCTTCTCCATGGGCACCGACCCTACTGACCGTCCGGCTCGACCCAGTACAGCTGCTTGTGCCCCCGGGCCTCGAACTCCTCCGCCAGCGCCTCGGCCTCCGGCCGGGTCAGTCCCTTGGCGACCAGGGCCCGGTTGCCGTTGTCGTCCTGCCGCATCACCCGGTGCGTACCGCCGCCCGCGCCTTCGCTCCCCATGGGCCTCACCCTAACGAGCGCCGCGCGGGCGGCACCACGGGCGGGCGGTGGGGCGTGGGCGGTGGGGCGTGGGCGGTGGGCGGCTGACGGCGGGCGGGCGCCCCGGTCCGGTGGGGGACGGACCGGGGCGTGGTGCTCCGCGAACGCTACGAGCCGACTGCTACCGGTGGGTACGGCGGCGGTTAACAGGAGGTAAGCGGTACGGGCTGAGCGGGCGTCAGCCGGACCACGGGCTCCCCTCGCGCCGCTCCCGCCCCGGCCGTCCCACCCCCGCAGGGACCAAGGTCTGGCCGGGTGCGGGCCCTGCGCCTCTGCTCCGACGGCCGGGGGCTCACTAGCGTCACAGGCACGGAGGCCCGCTCCCCCGGGCCTCCGGCCGGAGAGGAGCGCCCCATGCCCGCACCCGTTGTCCCCGCCGACGCGCCCGCCGACGTGCCCACCGGCGGGGCCGCCGACGCGCCCGCCGGGCCGGCCCGCGGCCGGATGCCGCGCCGCCGCCGGGTGCTGGCCGGCTCGTTCGCCGCCGGGCTGCTCGCCGTCAGTCTGGCCGGGTGCGGCGGGGCCGCCGAGGGGCAGTCGTCCTCGGCGGCCGGCGAGCGGACCACCGTCCAGCCGAAGGCGCTGCCCGCCAGCGAGGCGACCACGCTCTCCCAACTCCCGGCCCGGCTCGGCGCGGACGGCACCACGGTGGTGGTCGGCGACCCGGACGCGCGGCACACCGTGCAGGTCTACGCCGACTTCCGCTGCCCCTACTGCGCGAAGTTCGAGGCGGCGGCGGGCGAGCTGCTGGCCTCGGCCGCGGCCAAGGGCGAGGTGCGGATCGAGTACACCCTGGCCTCCTTCCTGGACGGCAAGCTCGGCGGCGAGGGCTCGGTGAAGGCGGTGAACGCCGCCCGGGCCGCACTGGAGGCCGGGAAGTTCCCGGAGTACCACGCCGCGCTGTTCGCCAACCAGGCGGCCGAGGAGCGGACCGACGTCTTCACCGACCGGTTCCTGCTCGAACTCGCCTCCGGTGTCCCGGGGTTGCGCAGCGACACCTTCGACCGGGCGGTGGAGGGCATGGCCCACCGGAGCTGGGCCTCGGCCGCCGAGCACGCCTTCGAGCAGTCCGGGGTCGGCAGCACGCCGACCGTGGTGGTGGACGGGCAGCGGATCACCGACGGCTCCCGCTACGACCGGGCGGCCTTCGCCGAGGTGCTGGAGCGGGCCGGCGTCCAGCTCTGACCCTCCGGCGCCACCTCGCCCTACCTCTCCTTGCGGGCCAGCAGTTCCCCGTGCAGCACCGCGAACCAGCCGTCCGGCTCGGCCGCCCAGCGCCGCCAGCCCTCGGCGATCCGCGCCAGGTCCTCCGTACTCGCGAACCCCCGCCCGACCGCCGTCGCGGCGGTGGCGGACCCCTCGGTGCGCTCCGCCCAGGTGCCGCCCCACCACCCGCGCCGCTCCGGAGTGGCGAAGGTCCAGGTCGCGGTGGAGGCGGCCAGCTCGGTGAACCCGGCCTCCCGGGCCCAGGCGGTCAGCCGGCGGCCCGCGTCCGGCTCGCCGCCGTTGGCCCGGGCGATCCGCCGGTAGAGCGCCAACCACTCGTCCAGCTCCGGCAGTTCGGGGTACCAGGCCATCGCCGCGTAGTCCGCGTCCCGGACCGCCACCACCCCGCCCGGCGCCGTCACCCGGCGCAGCTCGCGCAGCACCGCCACTGGGTCGGCCACGTGCTGCAGCACCTGGTGCGCGTGCACCACGTCGAACTCCCCGTCCGCGTACGGCAGTCGGTGCGCATCGGCGGTCTCGAAGACGATGTTGTCCAGCCCCTGCTCCGCCGCGTGGGCGGCCGCCTCGGCCAGCACCTGCGGCTCACGGTCCACCGCCACCACCCGGCCCTCGGGGCCGACCAGCCGGGCCAGGTCCGCGGTGATCGTCCCGGGGCCGCACCCGATGTCCAACAGCCTCTGACCGGGCCGGAGTTCGGGCAGCAGGTAGGCCGCCGAATCGGCGGCCGTGCGGGAGCGGTGCGAGCGCAGCACCGACTCCTGATGGCCGTGGGTGTAGGCGTTCTGACGGTCACTCACGGGAGGTCCCCCTCGACTCCGGGCGGCCGGTCCGCCGCCGTGGCGAGCGTACGACACCGTCTCGCCCTACGAGAAGTTCTTTCTCTCATCCTGAGACGAGCCTCGTAAACCCTGGCCCCTGGCAGGCGATTTCGCGAGAATCGGAGCCATGGGAAAGACATACGAGCGCATCGACGGCCGCCTGCGGAAGTTCATCGAGGCCCAGCCGGTCTTCTTCACGGCCACCGCCCCGCTCGCGGCCGACGGGCACGTCAACCTCTCCCCCAAGGGCCGCTCCGGCACCCTGGCCATCATCGACGAACTCACCCTGGCCTACCTGGACTTCGGCGGCTCCACCGCCGAGACCATCGCCCATCTGCGGGAGAACGGCCGGATCACCCTGATGTGGTGCGCCTTCGACGGCCCGCCCACCGTGGTGCGGGTGCACGGCCGGGGCGAGCCGGTCTTCCGCGACGACCCGCGCTTCGCCGAACTGCTCGGCCACTTCCCGCCGGAGGCCGACGGCAGCGCGCTGCGCGCGATCGTCCTGGTGCACGCCACCCGGGTCAGCGACTCCTGCGGCTTCGCCGTCCCGCTGATGGACTTCCGCGAGGACCGCGCACTGCACGCCCAGTACTTCGACCGCAAGACGGACGAGGAGTTCGCGGTCTACTGCGAGGGCAAGCCCTACGTGCCGGTCAGCGTGGACGGGCTGCCCGCCCTCCCGATGCCGCTGCCGCCCCGCCCCTGAGCCATGGCGCCGCCCGGTCCTCCCGGGCGGCACCGGCCCTCACCCTCAGGCGATCTCCAGCACCAGGCCACCGTCCGCCGCCGCGACCACCCGGACCTGCTCCAGGGTGTCCACGTGCACCGTCGGCCCGAAGGCGGCCGCGCGTGGTCCTACGCCGACCACCCGCATCCCGGCCGCCATGCCCGCCTGGACACCGGCCTCCGAATCCTCGAACACCACGCAGTCCGCCGGGTCGACCCCGAGCCCGGCCGCCCCCTTCAGGAAACCCTCCGGGTCCGGCTTGCTGGCCCCCACCGACTCGGCCGTCACCATCAGCTCCGGCAGCGGCAGCCCCGCCGCACCCATCCGGGCCCGGGCCAGCACCTCGTCCGCCGAGGTCACCAGCGCGTGCGGCCGCCCCGCCAGCGCGGCCAGGAAGACCGCCGCCCCCGGCACCTCCACCACGCCGTCGACGTCCGCGGTCTCCTCGGCCAGCATCCGCCGGTTGTCCGCGAGGTTCTCCTCCATCGGACGCTCCGGCAGCAGGATCGACATCGACAGGTGCCCCTGCCGGCCGTGCACCACGCTCATCGCGTGGTCACCGTCGATGCCGTGCTCCGCCGCCCAGCGACGCCAGCAACGCTCGACCGCCGCCTCGGAGTTGACCAGCGTGCCGTCCATGTCGAGCAGCAGGGCGCGGGCGGGCAGGGTCACGGGCATCGGAAACTCCTCCGAACGGGTGTACGTACCCCCAGGCTACAAAACCCGGGCATACGACCACACATCCCCCGTCCTCACCCCAACAGGTGCGCGTTCACCGCCCGCGCCTCCGCCGCCAACTCCGGCAGCTCCACCACCTCGACGCCCGCCGCCTCCAGCAGCGCCGTCCCCTGACACGCCGTCACGAACAGGTCCGGCTCCCGCCAGGCCACCACCACCCGCGGCACCCCCGCCGCCACGATCAGCTCCGCACAGGTCCGCGGCCGCGAGGCCCGCTCCCCGCACGGCTCCAAGGAGCTGTACACCGTCGCCCCGCGCAGCCGCTCGTCCCCCACCGCCAACTTCGCCAGCGCCGCCTCCTCCGCATGGTCGTGCGGCGCCGTCTCCCGGCTGTACCCCTCCGCCAGCACCTCGCCGTCCGCACCGACGATCACCGCCCCCACCGAGAACGCGGTCTCCGACGGCGGACACTTCCGCGACAACTCCACCGCCCGCGCCAGCCACTCCAGATCCGTCTTCACCGCACGCCCTTCCTCGAGATCAGCCCCGGCGCCCACCGTACGGCCTCCGGACGCACCGGTGCCCGGTCGGCCGGGAGGGCTGACCGGGCACCGGTGAGGAACGGGATCAGACGTTGAAGCGGAACTCCACGACGTCGCCGTCCTGCATGACGTACTCCTTGCCCTCGATGCGGGCCTTGCCCTTGGCGCGGGCCTCGGCGATGGAGCCGGTCTCGACCAGGTCGTGGAAGGAGATGACCTCGGCCTTGATGAAGCCCTTCTGGAAGTCGGTGTGGATGACACCGGCGGCCTCGGGGGCGGTGGCGCCCTTCTTGATGGTCCAGGCCCGGGTCTCCTTGGGGCCGGCCGTCAGATAGGTCTGCAGGCCGAGGGTGTCGAAGCCGACGCGGCCGAGGGTGGCGAGGCCGGGCTCCTCCTGGCCCATGGACTGGAGGAGCTCGAGGGCCTCGGCGTCGTCGAGCTCGATCAGCTCGGACTCGATCTTGGCGTTGAGGAAGATGGCCTCGGCGGGGGCGACCAGGGCGCGCTGGGCGTCCTTGAAGTCCTCGTCGGCCAGCTCGTCCTCGTCCACGTTGAAGACGTAGAGGAAGGGCTTGGCGGTGAGGAGGTGGAGCTCGCGCACCAGGGAGATGTCGAAGCCGGCCTCGAAGAGGGTCTTGCCGGTCTCCAGGATGGCCTGGGCCTCCTTGGCCGCGGCGAGGACGGCCACGGTGTCCTTCTTGAGGCGGGCCTCCTTCTCCAGGCGGGGGAGGACCTTCTCGATCGACTGGAGGTCGGCGAGGATCAGCTCGGTGTTGATGGTCTCGATGTCGTCCTTGGGCGAGACCTTGCCGTCGACGTGGACGACGTCCGGGTCGCTGAACGCCCTGATGACCTGGCAGATGGCGTCCGACTCGCGGATGTTGGCGAGGAACTTGTTGCCCAGGCCCTCGCCCTCGCTGGCGCCGCGCACGATGCCGGCGATGTCGACGAAGTCGACGGTGGCCGGGAGGATCTTCTGGGAGCCGAAGATCTCGGCCAGCTTCTGCAGGCGCGGGTCCGGGACGCCGACGACGCCGACGTTGGGCTCGATGGTGGCGAACGGGTAGTTGGCCGCCAGCACGTCGTTCTTGGTCAGGGCGTTGAACAGGGTCGACTTGCCGACGTTCGGCAGGCCGACGATTCCGATCGTGAGCGACATGAAGCGATGTCCCGGGGCTTGGAGGGCGTGGAGCGGACCGGACGGGCCGGACCGATCCCCCAGTCTACGGGCCCGTGGGAGGGGGACCTCAGGCCGAGGGGGCGGGCTCCAGGAACTCCAGGCGGTTGCCGAAGGGGTCGGCGGAGTGGAAGCGGCGGTAGCCGGGGAAGTTGTCGTCCCACGTCACCGGGTGGCCGTGCTCGGCGAGGCGGGCGGCGAGGGCGTCCAGGCCGGTGATCAGGAAGCCGGGGTGGGCCTTGGGCGAGGCCTGGTGCTCGCCGACCGCGCCGAGGTGGACCTCCACCCCGCCGCCGCCGAACCAGCAGCCGCCGCGGGCCGCCAGGACCGGGGGCTTGGGCAGCTCGGTCAGTCCGAGCACCCCGCCCCAGAAGGCGCGGCAGGTCTCCTCGGAGCCCTTCGGCACGTCCAGCTGGACGTGGTGCAGACGGGCGAACCCGAACTCGGTCATGCTGCCTCCCCGTTGGGCAACGAACGATCACGAACGGCCCGCACACTACTCCGTTCGGGGACACGGTGGGAGGTCGCCGCGCCATTACACACTGTGGCGATGATCCGACCGTACGTTGGGCGGGTGGAGCAGAGCATCCGAACCCAGCCGCCAGGGCCCAGACGCCGACCGCCGAGCGGTCCGGGCGGGGCCGCCGTACCGGGACCCTCCGGTTCCCCCGAGTCGAGGGGCGGTGGGACCAGGGGCACCGGACCCCGGAGCGGCGGGCCGCTCCGGCTGCCGCTGCGGCTGGCCGCCCGGGCGCGGGGCGGAGGTGGCAACGGCAGCGGGGCCAACGGCGGCAGGAGCGGCCCGCCGGCCCGGCTGACCGCCGTCGGGACGGGGCTGCTGGCCCTGGTCGGGACCTTGGTGGCGGCCGGGGCGGACCGGCTGGTGTTCGGCGGGCTCGGGGTGCTGTTCGGGCTCGGCTACGTCGCGGTGTGCTTCCAACTCGCCGTGCGGGTACGGCTGGCGGACCTGCCCGCGGCGCCGATCAGCGGGCCGATCGCGTTCGCGGTGGCGCTGCTGGTCCTCGAACCGGTGGCGGCGCCGGGGGTGACCGGGCAGGTGGTGGGGCTGGCGAGCGGTCTGGCGCTGCGGGCGGGGTGGCTGTTCACCGGGACGGGGCTGGCGGCGGTGATCGTGGCCGCGCGGTTCCTGGCGCAGCGGCGGATCAGGCGGGCGCGGCGGGCTTCTTGAGGGTGCGTCAGGTTACGGCGGGGCAGCACGTGCAGGTGGCTGTCCGCGCCTGAGTGACGGGTTGTTGCCTTCCGACTCGCGCAGTTCCTCGCGCCCCCGAAGGCATGACCTAGTCCCCTGCCGAACCGGCGGCGGCCATCGCGGCGCCGACGATGCCGGCGTCGTTGCGCAGGACGGCCGGGACGACCTCGGCGGGGCGGTCGGCGAGGAGGGGGAGGAACTTGTCGTGCTTGCGGCTGACCCCGCCGCCGATCACGATCAGCTGCGGGGAGAAGAGCTTCTCCACCAGGTCGAGGTACTCGTCGACCCGGACCGCCCAGTCGGCCCAGCTGAGTTCGTGGCGCTCCCGGGCGGCCGAGGAGGCTCGGCGCTCGGCGTCCTTGCCGCGCAGTTCGAGGTGGCCGAGTTCGGTGTTGGGGACCAGGACGCCGTCGGAGAAGAGGGCGCTGCCGATGCCGGTGCCGAAGGTGAGGACCAGGACCACGCCGGAGCGGTCCCGCCCGGCGCCGTGGCGGACCTCGGCGAGGCCGGCCGCGTCGGCGTCGTTGAGGACGGTGCAGGGGAGGTCGAGGCTCTCCCGGAAGAGCCCGGCCGCGTCGAGGCCGATCCAGTCCTTGGAGACGTTGGCGGCGGTCTGGATGCGGCCGTCGACCACCACCCCGGGGAAGGTGAGGCCGACCGGGCCCCGGTGGCCGAAGTGGGAGACCACCTCGTGGACGGCGGCGACCACCGATTCGGGGGTGGAGGGCTGAGGCGTCAGCACCTTGTGCCGCTCCTCCGCGAGCTGACCCCCGGTCAGGTCGACCGGGGCGCCCTTGATGCCCGAACCACCGATGTCCACACCGAAAACCGCCGCCACCGTCGCCCTCCAGGGAGTGAGTCCACAGGCCTGTGGACAACCAACCTAAGGGCGGCGGTGGCGGTTCGCGCTACGACCGGGGGCGGGCGGGCGTACTACGCCAGCTTGCCGGCGGCCTCGGCGCGCAGGTCGCGGCGGAGCTCCTTGGGGAGCGAGAAGACCAGGTGCTCCTCGGCGGTGCGGACGGTCTGCACGTCGGCGTAGCCGCGCTCGGCCAGGAAGGCCAGCACGCCGTCGACCAGGATCTCCGGGACGGAGGCGCCGGAGGTGAGGCCGACGGTCTCGACGCCCTCCAGCCAGGCCTCGTCGATCTCGTCGGCGAAGTCCACCAGGTGGGCGGCCTTGGCGCCGTACTCCAGGCCGACCTCGACCAGGCGGACCGAGTTGGAGGAGTTCTTGGAGCCGACCACGATCAGCAGGTCGGCCTCGGGGGCGAGCTGCTTGACGGCGACCTGGCGGTTCTGGGTGGCGTAGCAGATGTCGTCGCTGGGCGGGCTGACCAGCAGCGGGAAGCGCTTCTTGAGCTCGCCGACGGTGGCCATGGTCTCGTCCACCGAGAGGGTGGTCTGGGAGAGCCAGACGACCTTGGACTCGTCGCGGACCTTGACGTTGGCCACGTCCTCGGCGCCGTCGACCAGGTGGATCCGGTCGGGCGCCTCGCCCATGGTGCCGATGACCTCCTCGTGGCCCTCGTGGCCCACCAGCAGGATGTCGTAGTCCTCGTCGGCGAAGCGGACGGCCTCCTTGTGCACCTTGGTGACCAGGGGGCAGGTGGCGTCGATGGTGGCGAGCTTGCCCTCCTTGGCCTCGTCGTGGACGGAGGGGGCGACGCCGTGGGCGGAGAAGACCACGATCGAGCCCTCGGGGACCTCCTCGGTCTCGTCCACGAAGATCGCGCCCTGCTTCTCCAGGGTCCGCACCACGTACTTGTTGTGGACGATCTCCTTGCGGACGTAGATCGGGGCCCCGTACTGCTCCAGGGCCTTCTCCACGGCGATGACGGCGCGGTCGACGCCCGCGCAGTAGCCCCGGGGGGCGGCGAGCAGGACACGGCGCTGCGCAGAGTTGGACATGCGAACCATGGTACGGGCGTGCGGGGGCCGCGCCGACGGCACCCGGATACCGGAGCAGAACCGGCAAAAGTGTTCAAATCTGAGCATGAGTGAGCAGGCTGAACGGCCGGGCGAGCTGCGCAGGAGCCTCGGCGTCCGGGATCTGATGGTCTACGGGCTGCTGTTCATCGCCCCGATGGCGCCGGTCGGCGTGTTCGGGGTGCTGGACGCCAAGAGCCACGGCGCGGTGGCGGCGGTCTACCTGGCGGCCACCGTGGCCATGGGGTTCACCGCGTACAGCTACGCGCAGATGGTCCGGGCGGTGCCGAGGGCCGGTTCGGTCTTCGCGTACGCCCGGGCCGGGCTCGGGGAGGGCTGGGGCTTCGTGGCCGGCTGGATGGCGATGCTGGACTACCTGCTGATCCCGGCGGTCGCCTACCTCTTCTCCGGGATCGCGCTCAACTCGCTGGTGCCGGAGGTCTCCCGCTGGGTCTGGACGGCGCTCGCGGTGCTGGTCACCACCGCGCTCAACCTGCTCGGGGTGCGGACGGCCGCGGCGGTCGGCCTCGCGGTGCTGGCGCTGGAGCTGGTGGTGCTGGCGGTCTTCGTGGTCTCGGCCGTGGTGGTGCTGGCCCGGGACGGGGCCGAGCGGGACTGGCTGAGCCCGCTGACCGGGATCGGCGGCTTCTCGCTCACGGCGGTGATGGCGGCGGTCAGCGTGGCGGTGCTGTCGTACCTGGGCTTCGACGCGATCGCCTCCTTCGTGGAGGAGGCGGTGGGCGCCTCGGCCGCGGTGGCCAGGGCGGTGCTGTGGTGCCTGGCACTGGCCGGGGTGCTGTTCGTCGCGCAGACCTACCTGGCGGCGCTGCTCAGCCCGGTGACGCCGGATCAGCTGGCCGCCGACCCGGCGGCGCAGGGCTCGGCCTTCTACGACACCGTGGACGCCTCGATCGGGCACTGGCTGCAGACCCTGGTGGCGGCCAGCAAGGCGGTCGGGGCGGCCTTCGCGGCGCTGGCCGGGCAGGCGGCGGCCGGGCGGCTGCTGTTCGCGATGGCCCGGGAGGGGCGGCTCCCCCGGGCGCTGGCGGCCGTCGACCCCCGGACGGCGGTGCCGCGGCGGGCGCTGCTGACCGCGGCCGTGGTGACCCTGGTCGCGGCGGTCTGGGCGGCCAGCCGTGACGACGGGCTGGACCAGCTGACCTCGGTGGTGAACGTCGGCGCGCTCTGCGCCTTCGGCCTGCTGCACGCCTCGGTGATCGGCTGGTACACCGTCAAGGGCTCGTCCCGGGACTGGTTCCGCCACCTGCTGGTGCCGCTGCTGGGCATGGCGGTGATCGGCTGGGTGCTGGTCGAGGCGTCCAGCACCGCGCAGTGGGTCGGGGCGACCTGGTTCGCGGTGGGGCTGGCGGTACTCGTGGTGCAGAGTCCGGCGGTCCGGCGGCGGGGGTGAGCAGGGCTACTTGGAGCCGGCGCTCCAGCTGAGGCCCCAGCCGTAGGCCTGGTCGATCATCTGGTGGTTCGACATCTGCGGGGTGGCCTGGAACCAGCGGCCCTCGCGGTGCACCACCAGGCCCTCGCCGTCGTTCTCCAGCAGGGCGACCACGCAGCTGGTGGCCGGGAAGTCGCAGCCGTCCAGCGGGAGCTCGACCGGCACCCCGGAGGCCGGGAAGAGCGTGGCCAGGCCGTTCAGCCCGTTGAGCGGGCGGCCGTCGAAGGCGAACGCGAAGACCAGCAGGCGCTGGATCTCGGCGGAGCGGTCGAGGTTGATCCAGAGGTCCTCGCCGGTGGCCACCGCGCCCGTCCGGTCGTCGTTGGCCAGCTGGACGAACGGCGGCTCGTGCAGGCCGCCGAAGCGCTGCCCGATCGCCTGGACGATGCCCGCGCTGCCGTCCCGCAGCTGCCACAGGCAGGCCAGGTCGAGGTCGCGGCCGGCCAGCGCGTTGGACCCCTGCGTCGCGTCGCGCAGCTTGGCCAGCCAGCCGCCGGACTTCTTCTGCGGCTGCCCGGCCGGGGCCGCCGGGGCGGCCGCCGCCGCCCAGTTGAGGTTCACCCGGAGCAGGCCGCCGACCGCGCCGTGCTTGCGCAGCGAGAGCTTGGGGGCCTCCTTGGTGAGGGTGATCTTGGAGAAGTTCAGCGGGGCCGGGGCGGGCGGCTGGGCGGGCGGCTGAGCGGGGTACGGGGCCTGGGCCGGCGGGGCCGTGGGCTGCGCGGGGTACGGGGCCGACGGCTGCGGCGGGTACGAGCCAGGGGCAGGGGCCGGCTGGGCGGCAGGGGTGCTCACCGGGGCCGGGGCGGGGGCCTCGTCCACCTGGATGCCGTAGTCGGTGGCCAGGCCGGCCAGGCCGGAGTCGTAGCCCTGGCCGACCGCGCGGAACTTCCAGCCCTCGCCGCGGCGGTAGAGCTCGCCGAGCACGAAGGCGGTCTCGGTGCTGGCCCCGGTGTCCTCGAAGCGGACCAGTTCGGCGCCGGTCGCGGCGTCGAGCAGGCGCAGGTACAGCCCGGGCAGGGCGCCGAACGGGCCGCCGTCGCTGGAGGCGGCGAGCACCACCGTCTCGACGGCAGGGTCCAGACCGGGCAGACGGACCGTCAGGCCATCGAGGACGGAGCCGTCCGGGAGCTGCTGCTTGCCGTTGTGGCGGACGGCACCGGAGAGGTCCTGCGGCTGGTTGTAGAAGACGAAGTCGGCGTCGGAACGGACCCGGCCGCCGGAGAGCAGCAGCGCCGAGGCGTCGGCGTCCGGCACGCCCGGCCCGGCGCGCCACCCCAGCTCGACCCGCACCTCGGCCGCCGCCACCGGCACGTTCGCGCCCTTGGAGATCGCCATCGCCTCGCCACTCCCCGCAGTTGACACCCCGTCGTCCGGCCAGCCTAGGCCCTCCGGGCAGGGGCGGCAGTCGTCGAGGGCGCGGGGAACGTACGGGGTGATGCCGGGGGCGCGGGGAACTGCGCGCAGGGGAACGGCACGAGCTGCAACTGGCTCGCATGCCCCGATCCAACGCTGGTCCGCCTTCCGGATCCGCGCAGTTCCTCGCGCCCCTGATGGCCCCTCCGGGGCCGGACCGCGTCGGTGGGCGGGGATAGCCTCGTCGGTATGGCGAACAGCAGCTCACCCGAGGCGCCGATCCCGGTCGGCAAGGTGTCCGCGCTCATCGGCGGCTGGGTGGACCGGCTGGGGGCGGTGTGGGTGGAGGGGCAGATCACCCAGTTGAGCCGCCGGCCGGGGGCCGGGGTGGTGTTCCTGACGCTCCGTGACCCGGACCGGGACGTCTCGCTGACCGTGACCTGCTTCCGGCAGGTCTTCGAGCAGGTGGCCGAGGACGTCCGCGAGGGCTCCCGGATCCTGGTGCACGCCAAGCCCGAGTGGTACGTGGCGCGCGGCACGCTCTCGCTGCGGGCGACCGAGATCCGCCTGGTCGGGCTGGGCGAGCTGCTGGCGAGGCTGGAGCACCTGAAGCGGGCGCTGGCCGCCGAGGGCCTGTTCGACGCCGAGCGGAAGAAGCGGCTGCCGTTCCTGCCGCACTGCATCGGCCTGGTGACCGGCCGCGGCTCGGCCGCCGAGCGGGACGTGCTGGAGAACGCGCGCCGCCGCTGGCCGGCCGTCCGCTTCGAGGTGCGCAACGTGCCGGTGCAGGGCGTCAGCGCGGTGGCGCAGGTGACGGCGGCGGTCCGGGAGCTGGACGAGCACCCCGAGGTGGACGTGATCGTGGTGGCCCGGGGCGGCGGCAGCGTGGAGGACCTGCTGCCGTTCTCCGACGAGGGCCTGGTCCGGGCGGTGGCGGCGGCCCGCACGCCGGTGGTGAGCGCGATCGGGCACGAGCCGGACCAGCCGCTGCTGGACTTCGTGGCCGACCTGCGCGCCTCCACCCCGACCGACGCCGCCAAGCGGGTCGTCCCCGACGTGGGCGAGGAGCTGGCCCGGGTGCACCAGCTGCGGGACCGGGCCCGGCGGCACGTCGTCCAGCGGGTCGAGCGCGAGCGGGCGGGGCTGGCCGGGGTGCTCAGCCGCCCGGTGCTGGCCGCCCCGCACCGCCTGGTGGACGGGCCGGCCGAGGAGGTGGCCCAGCTGGTCGGCCGGGCCCGGCGGGTGCTCGGCCACCGGCTGGACGCGGCCGGCTCCGACCTCGGGCACACCCTGGCCCGGGTGGTGGCACTCTCCCCGCTGGCCACGCTGGAGCGCGGCTACGCGGTGCTCCAGCGGGCCGACGGACACGTGGTCACCGACCCGGCGGCGCTGGCGGCCGGCGAGCGGCTGCACGCCCGGGTGGCCGAGGGCGCCTTCGAGGTGACGGTGGATCAGGACTGAGACCGGCCGGGATCGGCCGCCGACGGCCCGGCCCAGCCTCGGTCCGCCACGAAGGCCGGGGCCGTGGCCGAGGCGGGCAGGCCGCGCAGGCCGAGCTGGGCGAGGGCCTTCTCGTACGCCTCCATCGCCTGGTCCTGACGTCCCATCAACCGCCAGAGGTCACCGGCGTTGCGCCAGACCCCGGCGGTGGCCCGGGTGACCGGGAGCTGCCCGAGCTGGCGGACCACCGAGCGCAGTGTCTTCTCGGCCTCGGCCGCCTCACCGGTCTGGAGCTGGGCCCGGGCCAACAGCACCCGCGTCGCGGCGGCCTGCTCCTGGGAGTCGTTGCGCAGCAGGCCGAGCGATCGGTCGGCGTGCACCAGGGCCTGCTCGGGTTCACCGCTGTGCAGCGCCAGTTGGGCGAGCTGGGCCTCACTGCCCGCCTGCTCGGCGGCGGTGCCGACCTCCAGCAAGGCCCGGTGGGTCTCGGTCAACAGCGCCCTGACGCGCTCCAGATCCGGCTCCTCGGAGTCCAACAGCAGGCTGGCGTAGGCGCTCTTCAGCATCGCCTGGTGCCGGGTGTTGTCGGTCTCGGCCAGCAGCATCAGCGCCCGCTCGGTGAGCGTGAGCGCCTCCTTGGTACGCCCCTGGGAGTTGGCGACCAGCGCCGCGTTCCAGTAGACGACACCGCGGGCCACCCGGGAGCCGGTGTTCTCGGCCGCGTTGATCAGCCGGTTGGCGAGCAGGTGGGCCTGCGTCAGGTCACCGCGCTGGTAGTAGCAGCTGATCAGGGTGGAGCCGATCTGCATGTGGTCGTCGGTGATGTCCAGGCCGAGCGTGTCCAGGGTCCGCATGGCCCGCTCGCCGACCTCGACACTGAGCGTCTGGTCCCCGGCGTTCCGGTAGCAGCGGCAGAGTGCGACCGCGAGCTGGGCCCACTCGGCCGAGCCGGGCACCGTACCCGTGTCGTCGAACAGGGCGGTGAGCAGCTGGATCGCGGCCTCCAGCCGCCCCATCTTCTCCATCGCCAGCGCCTGCCCGATCCGCGCCCGGCGGAGCATCGCCTCGCCGAGGAACGGCGCGGCGGCCAGCGCCTCGCTGTAGGCCTGGAGCGCCTCGCCGTTGGATCCGTTGCGCATCGCCATGTCGCCGAAGGCGATCTTCAGCTCCAGCTCGTGCACCCTGGCGTCGTCACGCCCGGTCCGCAGGTACTCCGCCGAGCAGCCGACCCGCTCGGCGAGCGCCTGGATCACGGCCTCGGAGGGCACCCGCTTGCCCGTCTCGATCAGCGACACGTAGCTGACCGACAGGTCCGCCGAAGCGAGGTCCTGCTGGTTCAGCCCCTTCTTCTGGCGTAGCTCGCGGAGCCGCTTCCCGATGCCGCTCGCTGCGCTTCGTGCTTGCTCCATGGTTCTCCGGTCGCCTGGTTGTGACCCGAGGGCCAGCCTCTGAGGGAGTGTGCCCGCTTGACTGTCGTTTTTACAGAATCTACCAGCCACAACCAAGAGGATCCGCAGGCTTCGTTAAGTACACCGCGCAGAGTGGAGTCACCCCGTGGGTTGATTGACAACGTCTGTCACGCGCGATTGACTACCAGAGTCAACAGTAGTCGAGTTCAGCGAAGGCAGCCGAGTAGCCATGCCCAGGATCTTCGTCCCCGCCGCCCTGATCGCCGCCGCCGTCGCCGGCCTGCTGCTGGTCGCCCCCGGGGCCTCCGCAACCCCGCCGGCGGGCTCCGGCACCGAGAGCACGACGGTGGTCAGCCCCTCTCCCTCCCCCACGCCGCTCGACCCGCCGATCTGGTGCTGCTGACCGACCCCGCACCACGGAGAGGAGCCCACGATGCGCGTCGATCTTCTGACCCGGCAGTACCCCACCAAATCCCACAACGGAGCCGATGCCCACACCACCGGACTGACCAGGGCGCTGCGCCGTCTGGTCGACGTCCGGGTCCGGTGCTTCGACTCCGGGCCGGCCGAGCCCGACACCTACTCCTACCGAGAGCCGGGCGAGCCGAGCGCGAGCTCGGCGTTCCAGTTCCTGAACGCCGGGCTGGGCATGGCGGACGACTGCTTCTCCGCCGACCTGGTGCACAGCCACACCTGGTTCACCAACGCGGCCGGGCACGTGGCCGGCCGGCTGTACGGCATCCCGCACGTGATGACCATGCACAGCCTGGCGGCCTTCCGCGCCGGCGACTCCGAGCTGCCCGACGGCGAGCACGCGCTCTCGGACTGGATGGAGCGCAGCTCCGCCGGGGAGGCGGACGCCCTGATCACCGGCTCGGCCGCGCTCCGGGACGACATCCTGGCCGCCTACCCGGAGGTATCGGCGGAGAGGACCCGGGTCATCCGCAGCGGCATCGACACCGAGTTGTGGCGGCCGGACCACGGGACCGCCGCACTGGAGCGGTTCGAGATCGACCCGGAACGCCCGATCGTGCTCTTCGTCGGCCGCCCGACCAGGCGCCGCGGGCTGCCCCACCTGCTCCGCGCCGCCGCGCAGTTCCGACCGGAGGCACAGCTGGTGCTCTGCTGCGACGGGCCCGGAAATCCGGAGGTCGAGCTCGAGGTCGCCGGACTGGTGGACGAGTTGACCAGGAGGCGGTCCAGCGTGATCCGGATCGGCGGGGCGGTGACCCAGCCGGTCATGCGTCAACTCATCGCGCACGCCACGGCATTCGTCCAGCCCTCGCTCCGTGAGCCGACCGGCGCGGTCAACCTGAAGGCCATGGCCTGCGGCACCGCCGTGGTGGCGACCGCCGTCGGCGGCGTCCCGGAGTTCGTCGAGCACGGGGACACCGGGCTGCTGATCCGGTACCAGCAGCAGGCCGACGGGACCGGTGACCCGGTCGACCCGGAGCAGCTGGCGGCCGACCTGGCCGCCTCGGTCAACAGCCTGATCGACGACCCGGAGCTGGCACGCCGCCTCGGCGCGGCCGGCCGCCGTCGGGCCGCCGACGACTTCTCCTGGGACGAGGCCGCCGACCGCACTCTCGCGGTGTACCGGCAGCTGACCGCCGACTGCTAGTGCCGTGCCCGGCACCGGAAACCGGCCACGGGGGCGCGGGCCGGCACGCCTCAGCAGGCCAGCGGCGGTGCGGTGGAAATTATCGGCCAGCCCCGATTGCGGGCGTACTCCACCAGCTCGGGGTCATCTCCGAGAACTCGCGGATTGCCGACCACGCCGAGGATGCCGAGGGAATCGGGGTGGTCGGCATAGGCAAAGCAGCACGAGGCGTCCAGGCCGAGTCTTGCCATAGTCTCGACGACCGCCCAGGATTTTCTCTCATCCGATCCGGTGTCAATTGTCAGACAATCGCCGGGGAGCAGCCCGGCGCCTCCGGCGCCCGCCTTCGTGCCCGGCCCGCCCACCAGCAGGATCAGGAGATCGCCCGCAGCCCGGTGGGCTTCCAGTGCCACGCGGGCCGCCTCGAACGACTCCCACGTGCCCAGCACAAGATCGAAAAAGGCGGCACGCCGAACATCTCCCCCCATGCCCCAAGCCCCCGGTTCTGCCGTGCCGTCCCCTGCGACAGTCCGAGATTAGCGCACTGGGTGATCAAGAGCGCACGGTACGTCTTCCATTCCGCCTGGCGGGCGGCCCGGCGATTACCTGATTCGGCATCAGCCCGACATTCACCCCACCGCGCTGAAATTGCCCAAAGTCACCGCTTCTCGACATCCCTCCCTGTGAGCTCGGGAGTCAATCGCCCCACTCCAAACCGACCGTCCTGATCTGTTTGGCCTCGAGTCGGCCGGGCCACGCACCCACCCAACTGGGCACACATGGGTCCGTCGACATCGACACAAAATGTTACTGGTAGTCAATCGTCTAGTTGACGCGCCTGTCCGCCCGCCCCCTGGTGGGGTGTCAACCGTGACCCATCGTCAGGAGAGAACGCCTTGTCCCGAGGTTTCGCCGAGTTCCTGCTCGCCCTCCAGAGCGACGGAGCGATGCTGCGCCGCTACTGCCGCCAGGACCTGCACAACCTGGTGGCCTGCGCGCGCGGCGAGGGCTTCGACTTCACCCCCGACGAGGCCAGGTCCTCGGTGCTCGCCCTGGAGTCCGCGGTGGCGCTGGGGCGGGAGGGCCAGGGGGTGGACAGCGGCCACGCCCTCTGGCTGGACCGCTGGGGCACCACACACCTGGAGTACCTGGTCGGCCGGGTCGCCTGGCGGTTCACCGGGCCGGAGCTGCACCACCTGCTGGCCGGCGCGCCCTGACCGGCCGTCAACCCCTCAGCCGCTGCCGGGAGAGCGGGACGGAGTGCTCCGCGAAGCCGAGCTCGCGGTAGAGCCGCTCACCGTCGACGGTGGCGTGCAGGTCGATCCGGGTGGCCCGGCGGGCGTCGAACCAGTCCAGCAGGGCGGCGGTGCAGGCCCGGGCGTAGCCGCGGCGGCGGTGCTCCGGGTCGGTGGAGATGTTGAAGACGAAGCCGAACAGGCCGTCGGGGTGGCCGGGCGCGGGGAGCCGCTGCTCCAGGGTGCCGACGGCGCAGGCGGCCAGCCGACCCGGGCGGCCGGGGTCGTCCACCACGAAGGCGGGCATGGTGAGCCGCTCCGGCGGTGCCGCGAGCCGCTCCCGGAGCACCGCCCCGGTGGTGGCCTCCCACTCCCCCGGCGCCGCGGCGCCGGACATCTCCTCGAACATCAGCCGGCGCAGCCGCACCAGCTCGGCGGCGTCGGCGGGGGTGGCGCTCCGTACGGTGGTCATGCGGCGAAGGCTAGCCGCCCCGGTCGGGACGTGACCGTGAATTGTCCTCCGCTGCGCCTACCCTGACGACATGACAGAGTCTGCGGGGAATAACGGCGACGGCGCCCTCGGTTACGAGCAGGCGCGCGATGCTCTCCTTGACGTGGTCCGGCGGCTGGAGGCCGGCGGGGTGCCGCTGGAGGAGTCGCTGGCGCTCTGGGAGCGCGGCGAGGAGCTGGCGAAGGTGTGCCAGCGGTGGCTGGACGGCGCGCGGGCCCGGCTGGACGCGGCGCTGGCCGCCGAGGAGGGCCCCGGGGGCGCGGCGGGGGAGTGAGCGGGTGGTGCCGGCGGGGCCACTGTGAAATCGATGTGACAGAGACCATCAGAGAGTTGCGGAATAGTTTAAGTTTCACCTAACGTTGGACTCGTACGAACGGCGCACGACCGGCTGTTCGCAAGCTTCCGACGTTCCCTTTCCGCATGAGGTGGACTGCAATGACCCTGGTTCTCGACGCCGTCGCTCAGGACCTTCTGTTCCGCGAGGCCCGCACCGCCAACACCTTCACCGACGAGCCGGTCACCGACGAGCAGGTCCAGGCCATCTACGACCTGGTCAAGTACGCGCCGACCTCGATGAACCAGTCGCCGCTGCGCATCGTCCTGGTCCGCTCGGACGAGGCCCGCGCCCGCCTGGTCTCGCACCTCGGTGACGGCAACAAGAAGAAGACCGAGGCCGCCCCGCTGGTCGCCATCCTGGCCGCGGACCACGACTTCCACGACGAGCTGCCGAAGCTCTTCCCGCACTACCCGGCCGCCAAGAGCCACTTCGAGGAGGTCGAGGGCCGCACCGCCTCGGCGCGCTTCAACGCCTCGCTGCAGCTGGCCTACTTCATCATCGGCATCCGCGCCGCCGGCCTGGCCGCGGGCCCGATGACCGGCTACGACGCCGACGGTCTGAACAAGGACTTCTTCGGCGACGGCAAGCACTCGGTGCTGGCCGTGGTGAACATCGGCAAGCCGGGCGAGGACGCCTGGTTCCCGCGTTCCCCGCGCCTGGAGTACGACGAGGTCGTCACCACCGTCTGACCTCCCGTCAGCGACTGAAGCAGTAGACGCAGGAGCCCCCGGCCACCAGGCCGGGGGCTCCTCCGTCGTCTCCGGCGCGGGATCACTTCAGGGTGCGGGCGAAGCCGGTCAGCTCCTCGTAGCTGGCCGTGCCGGCGACCACGGTGGTCGCGCCGCCGGTCCTGAGGACCAGGCCGCGGTAGGACTTGCCCTGGTAGCGCTGCCACTCCTGGCCGTCGACCGGGGCCGTGCCGTCGGGCTTGGCGCCCTCGACCACCTCGGCCACCGCCTTGTCCGGCTCGGCCACCCGCTGCTCCACCGCGATGTACTGGCCGGAGGGGGTGACGAAGCCCAGGTGCCAGGCGGCGCTGCCCTTGGCCCCGCCGTCGTAGCTGACCGAGGTGGCCTTCCAGTCCGCGCCCAGGCCCTCGGGGGCCAGCACCGGGTACGGCGCGACGCGCTTGGCCGAGGCCAGGGTGGAGCGGTAGTCCACCGCCTTGAGCCCGTCGCCCTCCGAGTGCGGGATGAACAGGTAGCCGAAGAAGACCACGACACCGACCGCCAGCATCGACAGGACCATGTCCCGTACCGTCTGCCGGCCTCTCATGCTGCTTTTGCCTGCCACCCCCACATGGTGACCCATGCCCCTCGGACTTCGGACAACCGGGGTGCACTCCGACGGGTGAACCGGGACGGAAGCGGACGGAACACCCGGTCATCGGGGGTGCGCCACAGACAGTCATCTGATGGACGGATACGATCGCAGCACCCTCATCACGGCGTTCGACCAGGCAAGCTCTGTCGGGCGCTCTGGCCGTCGCGTACAGAGAGGTAACGACGATGACCGCCCCGCACAGCAACTTCCCCAGCTCCCTGGTGGTGGCCCCGGAGGCCCCCGACCGCAACCTCGCCCTCGAACTCGTCCGGGTCACCGAGGCCGCCGCGATGGCGGCCGGCCGCTGGGTTGGCCGCGGTGACAAGAACCGCGCCGACGGCGCCGCCGTGAAGGCGATGCGCACCCTGGTCTCGACCGTCTCGATGAACGGCGTGGTCGTCATCGGCGAGGGCGAGAAGGACGAGGCGCCGATGCTCTACAACGGCGAGCGGGTCGGCGACGGCACCGGCGCCGAGTGCGACGTCGCGGTGGACCCGGTGGACGGCACCACGCTGACCGCCAAGGGCATGGCCAACGCGGTGGCGGTGCTGGCGGTGGCCGACCGCGGCACCATGTTCGACCCCAGCGCGGTCTTCTACATGGACAAGCTGGTGGCCGGCCCCGAGGCCGCCGAGTACGTCGACATCACCGCGCCGGTGGCCGTCAACATCCGCCGGGTAGCCAAGGCCAAGGGCACCGCGGTCGAGGACGTCACCGTGATGGTGCTGGACCGCCCGCGCCACGACACCCTGGTCCGGGAGATCCGCGAGGCGGGTGCCCGGATCAAGTTCATCTCCGACGGCGACGTGGCGGGCGCGATCATGACCGCCCGCGAGGGCACCGGCGTCGACCTGCTGATGGGCGTCGGCGGCACCCCCGAGGGGATCATCGCGGCCTGTGCCATGAAGTGCATGGGCGGCGTGATCCAGGGCAAGCTCTGGCCCAAGGACGACGCCGAGCGCCAGCGCGCGCTGGACGCGGGCCACGACCTGGACCGGATCCTCACCACCGACGACCTGGTCAGCGGCGAGAACGTGTTCTTCGTCGCCACCGGCATCACCGACGGCGAGCTGCTGCGCGGCGTGCACTACCGCTCGGAGACCGCCACCACCAGCTCGCTGGTGATGCGCTCCAAGAGCGGCACCATCCGCGAGATCCACTCCACCCACAAGCTGTCCAAGCTGCGGGCCTACAGCGCGATCGACTTCGACCGGGCCAACTGAGCACCGGGCGCCGAAGGGCGGCGGCGGCCGGGCGCTCCCCGGCGGCCGCCGCCCTGACGGGCGGTCAGCCCGCTATCCGGCGGGCGGCCGGGATCCGGCGCTCGGTGTCCCGGCGGCGGCGACGGGCCAGCACCACCCGGCGCTCGGCCGCCGTCAGCCCGCCCCAGACCCCGTACGGCTCCGGCTGGTTGAGGGCGTGCTCGCGGCACTCCAGCAGTACCGGGCAGCGGGCGCAGACCTGCTTGGCCTGCTCCTCCCGGGAGAGCCGGGCCGCCGTGGGCTCCTTGGACGGGGCGAAGAACAGCCCCGCCTCGTCCCGGCGGCAGGCCGCACCGGTGTGCCAGGGGTTGTCGTCCTGGGAGTCGAGCCGCTGCACCACCACCACGGGGGAGGAGGCGGCGTGGGCCGCCACGGAGACGGCTCGGGGGCTGGACTCGATCGGATGCAGCACGGCTTACTCCTGACGAGGCTCAAGACTCGGGGAAAAAGGGCTCCCTGCCCGGCTGCCCCGCAGCGACCCCGCGCACGCGTCGGGTCGAACCTCAGCCGCCCCCGGGGTCACAGCCGTACAAGAAACGATGTGCGTCTGGAACTACCCCGCCGTAACCCGGTTCATGCACACCGCATGCGCATGACTACGGACTGCACTCGCCCCGGCGCCGGGTGCCGACCCCACGGGTGACGCCCCGTCGGCCCGGCCCCGGCCAACTGCCTTGCTCAGCCTTCGAGTTGCTTGCGCACCCACTCCTTGAGCTTCTTGCCGCGACGCGGCTTGGCGCTGCACCCGCCGAAGATCGCCGCGCCCTTGACCCGGACCACCGGGGCGTACGGGTCGGCCACGGTCTGCTCCTTGACGTCGAAGCCGCCGAACAGGCCGAGGCCGCTGCCGTGCAGCGAGACGTTCTCCGGGACCTTGACGTCCACCCCGCCGAACATCGCGAAGACCTCGATCTCCACCTCGGGGGACTCGAAGACCGCGTCGGTGAGGTCGATCTCCACCCCGCCGAAGAGCGCCACGGCCCGCAGGTGCGAACCCACCCGCCAGCGGCCCTTGCGGGCCGCCCCGCCGAAGATCGCCACCACGGTGGGCGCCTCGGCCCGGGCCGGCAGCACCGGCGGGCGGTCGGCGGCGGGCTGCGGCTTGGCCACCGAGACCGGCGTGCCGGGGACCGGCAGGTCCCGGGTGAGCGGCGCCAGATCGCCCAGGGTCTTCGCCCCGTAGGCGAGTTCGATCCGCTCGGAGTGCTCCTCGACGGTCAGCCGGCCCTCGGCGTAGGCGTCCCGGAGCAGCTCGGCGACCCGCTCGCGGTCGGCGTCGGAGGCGCGCAGCTCGGCCTCGGTGACGGGCGCCTGAGCAGGGACGGAGGCGGGCGCGGCGTCCACCGGACGCTTGGTCAGATCGGCCTTGGACGGCTCGGAGTTCTCCACCCTCCAAGCCTAGTCACCGGAGGTCTGTTCGAACCGGCCTTATGACCAAGTCGTAGTGACTCCCGTCACGCAGGCTCACCTGTGCGCACCCCTTCCTCCGGGGCCACCTAACCTTGAGGGTGCTTCGTCGACGCAGCCGGATCAGTTAAGGACCTCCAGCCATGGCTCCCACGCCAGAGTTCGCCTACTCCGACCTCCTCCCCCTCGGTGCGGACCCGACCCCGTACCGCAAGCTCACCTCCGAGGGCGTCAGCGTCGTCGAGGCCGCCGGGCGCCGCTTCCTGCAGGTCGAGCCGGAGGCCCTGCGCCTGCTCACCGCCGAGGCGATGCACGACATCTCGCACTACCTGCGCCCGGACCACCTGGCCCAGCTGCGCCGCATCCTGGACGACCCGGAGGCCAGCCCGAACGACCGCTTCGTGGCGCTGGACCTGCTGAAGAACGTCAACATCTCGGCCGGCGGCGTCCTGCCGATGTGCCAGGACACCGGCACCGCGATCGTGATGGGCAAGCGCGGCCAGAACGTGCTGACCTCCGGCGGCGACGAGTCCGCCATCGCGCAGGGCGTGTTCGACGCGTACACCAAGCTGAACCTGCGGTACTCGCAGATGGCGCCGGTGACGATGTGGGACGAGAAGAACACCGGCAACAACCTGCCGGCCCAGATCGAGCTGTACGCCACCGACGGCGACGCGTACAAGTTCCTCTTCATGGCCAAGGGCGGCGGCTCGGCCAACAAGTCGTACCTGTACCAGGAGACCAAGGCCATCCTCAACGAGGCCTCGATGCTCAACTTCCTGGAGCAGAAGATCCGTTCGCTCGGCACCGCGGCCTGCCCGCCGTACCACCTGGCGATCGTGGTCGGCGGCACCAGCGCCGAGTTCGCGCTGAAGACCGCCAAGTACGCCTCCGCGCACTACCTGGACTCGCTGCCCACCAGCGGCGACGCCGCCACCGGCCACGGCTTCCGGGACCTGGAGCTGGAGGCCAAGGTCACCGAGCTGACCCAGAAGATCGGCATCGGCGCGCAGTTCGGCGGCAAGTACTTCTGCCACGACGTCCGGGTGATCCGCCTGCCCCGGCACGGCGCCTCGCTGCCCGTCGCGATGGCCGTCTCCTGCTCCGCCGACCGCCAGGCACTGGGCAAGATCACCGCCGAGGGCGTCTTCCTGGAGCAGCTGGAGACCGACCCGGCCAAGTACCTGCCGGACACCACGGACGAGCACCTGGACGACGAGGTGGTCCGGATCGACCTGAACCGGCCGATGTCGGAGGTCCGTTCGGAGCTCTCCAAGTACCCGGTCAAGACCCGCCTCTCGCTCACCGGCACGCTGGTGGTCGCCCGTGACATCGCGCACGCGAAGATCAAGGAGCGGCTGGACGCGGGCGACGGCATGCCGCAGTACATGAAGGACCACCCGGTCTACTACGCCGGCCCGGCCAAGACCCCGGAGGGCTACGCCTCGGGCTCGTTCGGCCCCACCACGGCCGGTCGGATGGACAGTTACGTCGACCAGTTCCAGGCGGCGGGCGGCTCGATGGTCATGCTGGCCAAGGGCAACCGGTCCAAGCAGGTCACCAAGGCCTGCAACGAGCACGGCGGCTTCTACCTGGGCTCGATCGGCGGGCCGGCGGCGCGGCTGGCGCTGGACTGCATCAAGAAGGTCGAGGTGCTGGAGTACCCCGAGCTCGGCATGGAGGCGGTCTGGCGGATCGAGGTCGAGGACTTCCCGGCCTTCATCGTGGTCGACGACAAGGGCAACGACTTCTTCGCCGAGGTCACCGACGGTCCGTTGATCACCAGCCTGCGGGTGCGTTCGGCGGAATAACGGCAAGTGCCCCGCCCCACCTGCGAGGTGGGGCGGGGCATTTGACGCTCATTCGCCGGATTACGGACGGTTTACCACGTTGCCGAGCGGCTCGTAGGGGCCGTCCTGCTTCGGGGTGGCGGCCGTCTCGGCCGCCGCGGCGGCCTCCTCCTCGGTCTCCGGCTCGGCCAGGATCTCCACGACCTCCAGGAGCCCGCGGTCGGGCTCCACGGCGGTGAGGCTCTGCTCGACGGGTGCGGCCTCGGCCACCGGCTGGGCCTCGTTCGGGGTAGCGGTAGTGGTCTCGGTCTCGGCCATGACGCCGCCTTTCGGGTAATCAGAACAGTCGGCCCGGACGGACGGGTCAGGGCGTGCGCCCAGTATCGTAGGGCCCGCTAAATGTCTTATAAACATCCCGAGGCCCGCCCACTTCTCCAACGTTTGCCCGCTTGCTCATAAGCTGGCGCCTCACCTTGGCCATCATCGGGGGAATTCCATGGAACTTGAGCCGCAGCCACCCACGCTGCGCTTCCAGGTGCTCGGCCCCGTCCAAGCCTGGCGCGGGGAACAACCCCTGTCTCTCGGCTCACCTCAACAGCAGGCAGTGCTGGTCGCGCTGCTCCTCAACCAGGGCCGGCCGGTCACCACCCAGGACCTGGTCGACGGCCTCTGGGGCGACCGGCCGCCACCGCAGGCGGTCGCCGCGCTGCGCACGTACGTCTCGCGGCTGCGCTCGCTGATCGAGCCCGACCGCGAGGTCCGCGCGCCGGCGGAGCTACTGATTTCGGTCAGCGACGGGTACGCACTGCGCATCCCGGGCGAGGCGCTCGACCTCTCGGTCTTCGAGCGCGAGTTCACCCGCGCCGCGATGGCCAAGGCCGGTGGCGACTTCCGGGAGGCGCACCGCCTGCTGGCCACCGCACTGGAGCTGTGGAGCGGACGGCCGCTGGCCGGCATCCCGGGTCCGCACGCGGAGGCGCACCGGAGCAGACTGGCGGAGCGTCAGGTCGCCGCCTGGGAGGAGCGCTGCTCCGCCGCGCTGGAGATCGGACTGCACGCCGAGACCGTCTCGGAGCTGAGCTCGCTCTCGGCCGAACACCCGCTGCGCGAGCGGCTGCGCGAACTGCTGATGCTCGCCCTGTACCGCTGCGGTCGGCAGGCGGAGGCGCTCGGCGTCTACACCGACACCCGGAAGCTGCTGATCGAGGAGCTCGGCGTCGAGCCGGGCGCCGGGCTGGCCTCGATGCACGCCCGCATCCTGGCGGGCGACCCCACCCTGATGCCGGCGACGGCGCGCCTGGCCGATCCGGAAGAGCTTCCGGCCTTCGTCCCGCCGGCCCAACTCCCGGCGGACGTCTCGGACTTCAGCGGCCGATCCGAACTCGTGACGGAGCTCCGGGACGTCCTGCGCAGCGGTTCCGGCCAGGCCGTGGTGGTCACCTCGCTGGCCGGCATCGGGGGCGTCGGCAAGACCACCCTCGCAGTGCACCTCGCCCATTCGATCCGCTCGGAGTTCCCGGACGGGCAGCTCTACGTGGACCTCCGCGGCCCCAGTGCCTCACCGGCCGACCCGGCCGTGGTGCTCGGTGACTTCCTCTACGCCCTCGGGGCACCGGAAACCCCGGACGCCCTGGAGCAGCGTGCCGCGCTCTACCGCTCCCTGCTGGCCGACCGCCGGATGCTGATCCTGCTCGACAACGCCAAGGACGCCCGGCAGTTGCTGCCGCTGATCCCCGGCGTCTCGGGCAGCGCGGTCCTGGTCACCAGCCGTTCGCGGCTGGCCGAGCTTCCCGGCGCCCACCTGGTGGACGTGGAGGAGCTGACGCCCGAGGAGGCGCTGGCGCTGTTCTCGGCCATCGTCGGCGAGCAGCGGGTGGCGGCCGAACCCGAGGCCGCACTCGCGGTGGTGACGGCCTGTGGGTTCCTGCCGCTGGCCGTCCGCATCGCGGCCGCCCGGCTGGCCAGCCGTCCGCGCTGGAGCGTCTCGGACCTGGCGAGGCGGTTAGCGGACCAACGGCGCAGGCTGCACGAGCTCCAGCTCGGCAACCTGGCCGTGGAGACCACCATCGGCCTCGGCTACGGGCAGCTGCGGCCGGACGAGGCCCGGGCCTTCCGCCTGCTGTCGGTGATCGACACCCCCGACCTCCCGCTGGAGGCCGTCGCCGCCCTGCTCGGCACCGACGAGCACGAGGCGGAGTCGCTGGCCGAGGCGCTGGTCGAGGCGAACATGCTGGAGTGCTTCACCCCCGGCCGCTACCGGTACCACGACCTGCTCCGGCTCTTCGCGCAGCGGCAGAACGAGAAGCTGGAGAACGCCGACGAGCTGCAGGCCGCAGTGCTGCGCCTGCTGGACCAGTTGCTGGCCACCATGCGGAACGCGGCCCGCGCGCTGGAGCCCGACGACATCCTTCCCGAGACCCTGCACCAGCCGGTCTCGCCCGGCCGGCAGCTCCGGGACAGCACGGACGCGCACACCTGGCTGCGGTCCGAACTCGCCCTGCTGCTCAGCACGATCGAGGCCGCGGTCCAGGAACCGCTGACCCTGTTGCGCCCGACCGTCGACCTGCTGATGGTGCTGAACAGCCTGGTCGAGGACCCCACGCACGCCCAGCGGATACGGGTGGCGCTGCACGCGGCGGCACACCCCAACGCCGACGCGGCCACCCTGGCCCGGGTCCGGCTCGGGCTCGGGTACCTCCAGCACGTCGCCGGGGACTTCCAGGAGGCCGAGGCCTCGCTGCGTCAGAGCCTGGCGCTCCAGGGCCCGGACGACCGCACCCACCTGCGGGTGAACGCCGCCAACCTGCTCGCCGTGGTGCTCAGCCTCGCCGACCGGCCGGCCGAGGCACTGCCGTTCTTCGAGCAGGCCCGCGAGATCAGCCGCAGCCTCGGCGCGACGATCAGCGAGGCCCGGTTGCTGGGCAACATCGCGCGGGCCCACCTCGACCTCGGCCAGCAGGAGGAGGCGGCACGTTCTGCCGAGGCCGCGGTGGCGGCCGCGCGGGCCTCGGGCAACACGCCGTGCCTCGCGGACACGCTCTACCAACTCGGTGTGGTCCTCAGGTCGACGGGCTCCCCCGGCGAGGCCGCGCCGCACCTGCGCGAGGCGCACAAGCTGTACCAGTCGGAGCAGCGCCGGATCTGGGAGGGCTACTCGCTCGCCCGGCTGGCGCCGTGCCTGCTCGCGGACGACCAGCTGCCGGAGGCGGTCGAGGCCGCCGACGAGGCGCTGGCGATCGGTCAGGAGCTGGACGCCGCCTACTGCCAGGGCCTGGCCAACGCCGCGCTCGGCGAGGCGCTGCTGAAGCTCGGTCAGCCGGCCCGTGGCCTGGCCTGTCTCCAGGAGGCGCTGGCCGTCTTCACCCGGCTCGGTGTGCCCGAGGTCGTCCCCGTGCAGGACCTCATCCAACTGCAGCAGCACACCGAGCCCACGGCACCCCCCGCGCCGTGACGCCTGCCCCCCAGCAGGTCCCCCGTCGTGGCGTCAGCGCTCCCGCAGCCCCCCGGCTGCGGGAGCGCCTCGACGCTTCCCCGGCGCTGAGACCACTCTGGCAGGCCCCGATTGACAACCGATAAACGCCGTCCGGCCCGGCTCCGTCAGGTCCGGGGGCGGACCCCGTCGGCCACTGCCCCGGTCCGCCGCCGGGTCGCGCCACCCGGTCGCGCCACGCGGCGCGGAGGCGGAGCGCGCACCACCCCCTCCTGCTCCTGAGTGCTCCCGTCATCCCGGCCAAATTCGTCCCGACCGGCACGAGTTGGCCGGAAATGGACCCTACGGTCGGTTGATCGCGCCTATTCTCGGAGGCCAGCGACGTATTGACGGCGAGCCGACAGAGGCAGAGGGAGCGGCAGGGCGGCGGCGCGGAGCAGGGTGTGACGCGGGAGCGTGACGGACCGTCACGAGCGGCGCACGGGGGGCGATGGAGACCTCCGGGCACCGCCGGCCGACGGCCAGGGTGAAAGGTGCCTCTCAATCGTGACGACCGGACAGATATCCGATCCCGCCCAGGGTCACGGCTCCCAGCGCGACCCGCACCACCTGTGCCTCCGACGGGCCGAGCGCGCGCTCCAGGCGGTGGCCTTCGACGCGATCGGGGCCCGGTACATGGAGGCCTTCCCGGCCAAGGCCGGGCAGCTGGACGCGGGCGAGTGGCTGCTGGAGGAGCTGGAGCCGGGCGCCCGGGTGCTGGACGTGGGCTGCGGGACGGGCGATCCGACGGTCCGTCAACTCACCGAGGGCGGACTGCGGGTGACCGCGGTCGACCTCTCGGACGGCATGCTCCGGCTGGCCCGCGCCGCGGTGCCGGGCGCCGAGTACCACCGGATCGACATGTACGACCTGGCCACCCCGCGGGCGGTCCGGGCCTGGGGCGCACCGGAGCTGGGCCCCGAGGCGGCCGGGCGGTACGCCGCGGCGACGGCCTTCTTCTCCCTCATCCTGCTGCCGCAGGCGGAGATCCCCGAGGTGCTCGGCCGGATCCGGACGCTGCTCAGGCCCGGCGGTCTGCTCGCGCTCGGCATGGTCGAGGCCGACCTGGACCACGCGCCGCTGCCCTTCCTCGGCCACGAGATAAGGATCAGCGGGTACCTCCGGGAGGAGCTGGAGCAGACCCTGCACCGGGCCGGCTTCACCGTGGAGTGCCACGACGGCCACCCGTACGCCCCCGCCTGCACCACGCTGCCGCCGGAGGAGCAGCTCTTCCTCCGCTGTCGCCGGACGGGCTGACGCCCCGTCCGCGACGCGGCCCCGACCGGCCCGACCGACCCGACCGCAGACCGACCGCAGACCGACCGCACCGTGACCGCCCGTACAGAGACCGCCCCCTAGAGACGCCAACCCTCGCAGAACGGCAGCCCGTGCGCGACCTTCCCGAGCCCCGGACGGGGCAGTCACCCGTCGTGCCGCCGCAGCGGCGTCCCCCGCTGCTGCCCGGCGGCCGGGCCCGCACCGCCGAGCGCCTGGCGTACCTCGACAACGCCACCCGGCGGATCAACAGTTCGCTCGACCTCGCCGCGACGCTGCGCAACCTCGGCAAGGTGCTGGTCCCCGCGCTGGCCGACGCGGCCGTGGTGCACCTGCGGGACCCGCTGCCCGACATGGAGCGCTTCTCCGGCAACCCGGCCGCGCTGACCATCCACCACCTGCACGGCACCCGGCTCGGCCGCCGCTCCCGGACCAGGCGGCTGGTGCCGGGCGGTGCGGTGGCCAGGGCGCTGAACCAGCAGTTCCCGACCGGCCCGGTGGTGCTGGGCACCCCTTCCGCGGCCCGGCTGCGGCCGCTGCTGGAGGAGCTGTACGGGGCCCGCACGCTCGGCCGCCTGGCCACCGGGACCGCGCTGCTGGCGCTGCCGCTGCGGGGGCGCAAGACCGTGCTCGGCCTGCTCCTGCTGATCCGCCGCCCCGGCAAGAGCCCCGCCCCGGCCACCACGGCCGGTGCCGCCGCGAGCGGCGCACTCCCGCCCCTGGAGCGGCAGTTCACCGGCCCGGGCGCCCCGGACGCCTTCGCCCTGACCGCCGCCTACGACGCCGCGCTGGCCTTCGACGCCACCGACACCGCGACCGCCTCCCACCTGGCCACCCAGGCCGGCCTGGCGGTGGACACCGCGCTGCGCTACTCCCGCGAGTGGGAGATCGCCGACGAGCTCCAGCGCTCCATGCTGCCCACCCACCTGCCGCAGCGGCACGGCGTCCGGCTGGCCCACCGCTACCTGCCCTGCGAGCGCGGCGCCCAGGTCGGCGGGGACTGGTACGACTCCGTCCCGCTGCCGGGGAACCGGGTCGCCCTGATCGTCGGCGACGTGATGGGCCACTCGCTCACCTCGGCCGCCATCATGGGCCAGCTCCGCACCAGCGCCCAGACCCTGGCCGCGCTCGACCTGCCGCCGCACGAGGTGCTCTACCACCTCGACGAGCAGGCCCAGCGGCTCGGCCGGGAGCAGCACCTGGCCACCTGCGTGTACGCGGTCTACGACCCGATCGCCAACCGGGTGGTGCTGGCCAACGCCGGGCACGTACCGCCGGTGCTGGTCCAACCGGACGGCACCGCCGACCTGTTGGAGCTGCCGGCCGGGGCGCCGATCGGCGTCGGCGGGGTGGACTTCACCTCCGTCGAGCTGCCCGCACCGCCCGGCTCGGCCCTGCTGCTCTTCACCGACGGCCTGGTGGAGACCCGGCGCCGCCCGCTGGCCACCGGGCTGGAGCTGCTCCGCAGCCGGCTCGGCCACGCCCGGCCGCGCACCCCCGACCAGCTCTGCCAGGAGGCCCTGCGGATCCTGCCGCCGGGGGACCGGGCCGACGACATCGCCCTGCTGGCCGCCACCTTCGACGGCATCCCGGCCGAGGACGTCGCCTACTGGTACCTCCAGCCCCGGCACGAGACCCCGGGCCGGGCCCGCCGGCTGGCCGGGCACGCGCTGCGCCGCTGGGGCCTGGAGTCCCTGGTGGACAACACCGAACTGATGGTCAGCGAGCTGGTCACCAACGCGATCCAGCACGCCACCCGGCCGGTCACCCTCCGGCTGGTGCGCACCTCGGTGCTGCGCTGCGAGGTCGGCGACGACAGCGCCCTGCTCCCCCGGGCCCGCCGGGCCGGGCCGGAGGACGAGCGGGGCCGGGGTCTGCAGATAGTGGCCCGCTGCGCCGAGCGCTGGGGCGCCACCCGGCTCGGTGCGGGCAAGGTGGTCTGGTTCGAGCAGCGGCTCCCGGTGGCCCGGCCGATCGCCTGACCGGCCGTCAGCCGCGGTACGGGCGGGAGGTCAGGGCGTACAGCGCCCCGGCCGCCTCCGGGCCGAGGACCGCCTCGGCCAGCGGCGGGTTGGCCGACAGCCGGTGCACGGCGCGGACCACGTCGGCCTGCCAGAGCAGGTCGAGCGCGTCGGCCACCTCGGCGGCGGTGGTGTGGTCCCCCGCCTCGGTGCGGGTCAGCCAGTCCCGCAGCAGCGCCTTGACCACCGCGAAGGCCAGCCGCCGCCCACGGACCAGCTCGGCACGGGAGTTGAGCGCGAAGACCTCGATGGTGGCCTCGCCCTTCGCGGTCAGGCCCTGGTAGGCGCCGGACTCCAGGTAGAGCAGCAGGTGGTCGGCCGGGTCCTCGGCGGCCGGGTCGATCAGCAGCGGATCGCCCGCCGGGTCGCAGGGGAAGCGGTCCCGCTTCTGGTTGGAGTTGCAGTACGCGCAGGCCAGCAGGTGGTTGTGCCAGTCGAAGGTGCGCAGCGGGGCCCGGGCGATCGGCTCGAAGTGGTCGATGTCGGTGCCCAGGTTGTCCCCGCAGTACATGCAGCGCAGCAGCCCCGGGGACATCTCGTGCAGCAGCGCGCGCAGCCGGGCCTTCGGCACCCGGGCGGTCCGCCAGGCCGCCCGCCCGCTGGCGGTGGTCACCCCGGCCCGCCGGATCGCCTCGGTGCGCTGCGCCAGCTCGGCCGCCAGCCGGTCGTTCAGCGGCGGCCGCTGCAGCGGGATCACCGCCCACCGCCCAGTCTGTCCCGCGCCTCGTCCACCCGGGCCGCCAGCGAGGCGTTCAACTTGGCGCCCAGCTCCCGGTACTCGGCCAGCTCGGCGGCCGAGGCCCGCCCCGCGTACAGCTTCTGCTCCAGCGCGACCAGCAGCCGCCGCTCCGCCTCCGCCTGCGGCGAGTACACGCTGGGCATGGCGAACAGCTCGGTCAGCGCGGTGTCGTCGCCGCTGCCGTAGACCACCCGTTGGTGCAGGTCCTCGTCCAGCACGTACGGGCCACGGCGCTCGGCCGGGCCCGGCACCCGGACCAGCCCGCCGGGGTCGGCGGCCTGGCAGACGTACGGGCTGTGGGTGGAGACGATGAACTGCAGGCCCGGGAAGTGCGTGACCAGCCAGTCGCCGAGGCGCTGCTGGCCCTCCGGGTGCAGGTGGGCCTCCGCCTCGTCGATCAGCACCACGCCGGTGACCGGCACCGTGGGCGGCGTGCCGTCGACCACCAACTCCTCGTCGGGGTGGGTGCGGTGGACCCTGGCCAGCAGGTCGAGCACCAGGCCGACCAGCTCGCCGGTGCCGCCGTCACCGAGCGGGGCCTCCCGGCCGGCCCCCGTGATGCGGATGCCGTCGCAGTCGATCCGGCCCAGGCGGCTGCCCTCCGGGAGCAGGCCGTCGTCCAGCAGCGCCCTCACCCCGCGGACCAGCTCGACCGAGCCCGGCTGGCGCTCCAGGGCCAGCAGCTGCTGGCCCGTCAGCCAGGAGACGCCCTCGGCGAGGTGGCGGCGGGCCGGGTAGTGCGCCAGGAAACCGAGCGGGCCGTTGCGGCGGCACTGCAGCCCGCCGGTCTCGGTCCTGGTCACCCGCCAGTGCGCGCCGTCCAACCGGACGCCGCCCTCCTCCGCCCCCTCCGGCAGCCAGCCCAGCGGGTCGGTCGGCTCGCCGAGGGCGGCCGCGACGGCGGCCAGCAGGGTGGTCTTCCCCGCTCCGTTGGGGCCGGCGAGCACCGTCCAGCCGGCGTGCGACCCGTCCGGCCTGGTCAGGTCCAGATCGACCGCCCGAGCGCCCCGGAAACCGCGCAGGTTCTCCACCTCGACCCTGGCGACGTACATCCGCCCACCCCCATGTCCAGTGCGATCAGCCTAGGAGTTGAGTACCCGTCAGGACATGATCCGGACCGGCAACTCCACGAGAACCTTTGGGTTGACCGGCGAACGTGGCTACGCCATCGGGGGCGCGGGGAACTGCGCGCAGGGGAACGGCACCACGTGCAACTGGCTCGCCTGCCCCGATCCCACGCTGGTCCGCCTTCCGTACTCGCGCAGTTCCTCGCGCCCCTGCGGGGCGCTCCTCCCGGAGCGTCAGGTGACGATGCGGACCGGGAGTTCGGCGAGGACGTCGCGGAGGGCGACGGCGAAGCGTTCGTACTCCGGGGCGCGGGCGGAGCCGGGGCGGGTGGCGAGGCCGATGCGGCGGCCGGGGGCGGGGTGGGCGAAGCGGACGGCGGAGAGGCGGTCGGTGCGGCCGGTCTCGACGTCGAGGGCGGTGGCCGGCAGGAGGGTGACGCCGAGGCCGCCGGCGACGAGCTGGACCAGGGTCGAGAGGCCGGCCGCCCGGGTGGAGCCGCCCGCGTCGGCGCCGACCTCGCGGCAGAGGTCGAGTGCCTGGTCCCGCAGGCAGTGCCCCTCCTCCAGCAGCAGCACGTCCAGGTCGAGCAGCACGTCCCGCGGCACGTCCGCCCGCCCGGCGAGCTCGTGCTCGGGCGGCACGACCAGCACGAAGTCCTCGTCGAAGAGCGGGACGTCCCGGGTCGGCGAGGAGCCGCCGGCCGGGAGGGCGAGCAGCAGCAGGTCGAGCCGCCCGTGGGCCAGCCCGTCCAGCAGCGAGGGGGTGCGCTCCTCGTGGACGTGCAGTTCGAGGTCGGGGTAGGAGCCCCTGACCAGCCGGAGCACGGTGGGCAGCAGGTACGGTGCCACGGTCGGGATCACCCCGAGGTGCAGCGGCCCGGTGAAGGGCCGCCGGGCGGCCTCGACCTCCTCGGTGAGGGCGTGCAGGGTGGTGAGCACCCGGCGCGCGTGGTCGGCGACCCGCTCCCCCAGCGGGGTGATGATGACCTTCCGGGTGGTCCGCTCGACCAGCTGGGCGCCGAGGGTCTCCTCCAGGGCGGCGACCGCCCCGGAGAGGGCGGGCTGGCTGGTACCGCTGGCGGCGGCGGCCTCGCGGAAGTGGCGGTGTTCGGCGACGGCCAGGAAGGCCTTCAGCTGGGCGATCGTGGGGGTGCGGGGCGTACGGGGCCTGGTGCTCATGGAACTGATAGCTCTCTCCGATCAGATGGATCGAGTCTAACGATTTCCCCTATCAGTCTCGGTATGCGACTGTGGATGTTGTCCGGATACCGGACAAATCCCCTCAGTTTCCAAGCCTGGAGAAGCGAACGTGCTTACGATCGGTGACAAGTTCCCGGAGTTCGAACTCAACGCCTGTGTCGACCTCGACGCCGCGAACGCCTTCGCCGAGATCAACCACAAGTCCTACGAGGGCAAGTGGAAGATCGTCTTCTTCTGGCCGATGGACTTCACCTTCGTCTGCCCGACCGAGATCGCCGCGTTCGGCAAGCTGAACGAGGAGTTCGCGGACCGCGACGCCCAGATCCTCGGCGTCTCCGGCGACTCCGAGTTCGTGCACCACGCCTGGCGCAAGGACCACAAGGACCTGCGCGACCTGCCCTTCCCGATGCTGGCCGACGTCAAGCACGAGCTCATGCGGGCCTGCGGCGTCGAGGGCGCGGACGGCACCGCCCAGCGCGCGGTCTTCATCGTGGACCCGAACAACGAGATCCAGTTCGTCATGGTGACCGCCGGCTCCGTCGGCCGTAACCCCAAGGAGGTCCTGCGGGTGCTGGACGCCCTGCAGACCGACGAGCTGTGCCCGTGCAACTGGAACAAGGGCGAGGACACCCTCGACGCCCAGTCCCTGCTGGCGGGCTGACCCATGGCGCTCGACGAACTGAAGGCGGCCCTTCCGGAGTACGCGAAGGACCTGAAGCTCAACCTGAGCGCCGTGATAGGCAACTCCGAGCTGCCCTCCCAGCAGCTCTGGGGCACCGTGCTCTCCTGCGCCATGGCGACCCGCTCGGCCTCGGTGCTGCGCGAGCTGGAGCCGGTGGCCAAGGCCGAGCTGAGCCCGGCGGCGTACAACGCCGCCAAGGGCGCGGCCGCGATCATGGGCATGAACAACGTCTACTACCGGACCACCCACCTGCTGTCCGACAAGGACTACGCGGGCATGCGGGCCGGTCTGCGGATGAACATCATCGGCACCCCGGGCGTCGAGAAGGCCGACTTCGAGCTGTGGTGCTTCGCGGTCTCCGCGATCAACGGCTGCGGCCAGTGCCTCGACTCGCACGAGGGCGTGCTGCGCAAGGCCGGCGTCGACCAGGAGACCATCCAGGCCTCCATCAAGATCGCCGCGGTGGTCCAGGCCGTCGCCTCGGTGCTGGACGCCGAGGCCGCCATCTCCACCGACGCGCTGGTCTGACACCGCGTCAACCGACGAGGGGCCCCTTCCGGGTGAAACCGGAAGGGGCCCCTCGTCGTGCACGCGCCCTCAGGAGCGCTCGGTCGCCTGCGCGGCCTGGGCCGCCTCCAGCGCCTCGAAGACCTGCTGCCCGGCCGCCGCCCGGCGGCGCAGGTGGGAGACCACCGTGTTGGTCACCGCGATCAGCGGCACCGCCACCACCGCACCGCCGATCCCGCCGACGATGGTGCCGGCCGCGACGCCCAGCACCACCGCGAGCGGGTGGACCCGCACCGCGCGGCCGAGGATCAGCGGCTGGAGCAGGTGCCCCTCGATCTGCTGCACCGCCACCAGCACCACCAGCACCATCAGGGCGGTGAACGGACCCACCGTCACCAGGGCGATCAGCACCGCGATGGCGCCGGTCACCAGTGCGCCGACCAGCGGCACGAAGGCCCCCAGGAAGACGATCACCGCCAGTGGCATCGCCAGCGGCACCCCGAGCAGCTGGATGCCGATCCCGATGCAGAGCGCGTCGATGAAGGCCACGCAGACGGTGCCGCGCACGTACGCGGTCAGGGTGGCCCAGGCCTTCGGGCCGGCCCCGGCCATCGCGTAGCGGGACTGCCGGGGCAGCACGCCGAGCAGCCAGTTCCAGATCCTGGCCCCGTCGTAGAGCAGGAAGAAGGTGGTGAAGAAGGCCAGCACCACGCCGGTGAGCACCTCGACCGCCACCGTCACACCGGTGAAGCCGGCCGAGGTGATCTGCTCCGAGTTGGTGCCGATGGCGGTGGAGATCTGCTTGGCGAAGTCGGTGATCTGCTGCTCCGTCAGGTGCAGCGGCCCGGTGACCAGCCAGCCCCGCAGCCGTTCGACACCCGCCTGCACCTGGTCGGTGACGTCGTGCAGGTTGGTGCTCACCTGCCAGACCACGAACCAGCCCACCAGACCGATGCCACCTATGCCGGCCAGGAAGCTGCTGGCCGCCGCGAGCGGGCGCGGCACGCCGTGCCGCTTCTGCCAGGAGACCACCGGCTCCAGCAGGGCCGAGACCAGCAGCGCCGCCAGCACCGCGAAGGCCACCAGCCGGAGCATGTCGACCACTCGGAAGACCAGGTAGAGCGCGCCGGCCAGGAGCAGCAGCCGCCAGGTCGACTCGGCCGCCACCCGCAGCCCCCACGGCAACGCCTCGGCCGGGGTGGCCGGGCGGACCGGGTACGGGTCGCGGGCCGGCTCCGGCCGGGGCGGCTCCGCGGGGGCCTCGACGAAGACCCGCACCTGCGGCACGGCCTGCGGTTCGCGCTGCACCGGCAGTCCGGCTCCTGCCGTTCCCGGCTCGTGCGCCGGGCGCGCGGCCGACGTTGCGGACGCGGCCGACCCGGCCCGCGCCGCCCGCCGCTGCAGCGCCGCGCTCAACCGGGCCGCGGCCCGGGACATCCAGAGGCCCTGTGACACCTCGACCACCGCTCCCCGCTCGTGCCGTGGGTCCCGCCACGACGATCCGGGGACGACGCTACCGGGCCGGGCCTCGCGTCAGCCACGGGTATCCCGGACCGCTCCTGACAGACCGTCCGTAAACGGGAGGTTTCGGACACCACGATCCCGGGGAGGGGGCGGAGTACACGGACCAACTGTCCGCGGACCGGCCCGGAGGCACCAGGACCCCCTCCGGCCCCCGCGTCCGCACCCGGCCGCACCGCCCGCGCGCACGGTCAGCGCATCCGGGCGGCGCGGCCCACCGACGCCCCGGACACGACGAAGGCCCCGACCTGATCGCAGGTCGGGGCCTTCGTCGTGGTGTCTAGTACCAGTGGTGGGACTGCCAGAACTGCCAGGCGCCGCAGGGCGAGCCGTAGCGGCTGTTCATGTAGTTCAGGCCCCACTTGATCTGGGTCGCGGGGTTGGTGCGCCAGTCCGCGCCGGCCGAGGCCATCTTGGAACCGGGCAGCGCCTGGACCAGGCCGTACGCGCCGGAGCTCGGGTTGCTCGCCGTGTAGTTCCAGCCGCTCTCGCGCTTCACGATCTGGCTGAAGCACTGGAACTGCGTGTCGTTGCCGACGATCTGGAGGGCCATCTCCTGGACCGAGCCGGGGCTGACGGTGGCCATCACGGAGCGCGCCTTGGCGCGGTTCGCGGCCTCCTCGTCGGCCTTCCGCTTCTCCTCGGCCGCCTTCGCGGCCTTCTCGGCGTCGGCCTTGGCCTGCGCGTCCGCGGCCGCCTTCTGACGGGCCGCCTCCTCGGCGGCCTTCTTGGCGGCGGCGTCGGCCGAAGCCTGCTGAGCGGTCGCCTGGGCGGCGATGTGGTCGCTGACCGTCTGGGCGTGGGCGCCCACCGGGACGTCCTGGAGCAGGGTGGCTCCCGCGACGTCGACCGTCTGGGTCGGCTTGCCCTCGCTGCCCGAGGCCACGCCCACGACCGCACCGACTGCGGTGACGGCGGTGGCGGAGGCCACGGCAACTCCCCGGACCGAGATCCGAGTCACATGGTTTCCTTCCAGCAGCACCCACAGCCGTGACCGTCCGGGTGCACCATGCCCCTGGTCACTGGCCTCCATGGTGGTGCTCTGGTCACGGGAGACGCGGGCCCGGCACCTCTCCGGCAGGCCGGATCGGCGGTTCGTTCGGGCGGCGTACGGCTCATGGCTGTTCAGTTGTCCACCCGACGACCGGAGTTGTCGGGTGATATGTGCCGTACGCGGGGCCTGACAGAACCCTCACCATGCCGCACGGGGACGGGTCAACGCAATTCCCCTTCGCGTGGCAGATGTCACAACCTCCGCCACCAGGACGTTTGACGGAGCACCGCCCGACAGACAGTCAGATCTGATGACAGCAACGGGACCTGATACTTCGTACCAGGTCCCGTTGTCCGGCCTTGCCCCGTTATGACCTCCCGGCCGGGGCGTTCCCACAGGCCTCCTAGGGCCCGACGTCCTCCAGCATCTCGGTCACCAGGGCCGCGATCGGCGAACGCTCCGAGCGGGTCAGCGTGATGTGGGCGAACAGCGGATGGCCCTTCAGCTTCTCCACCACCGCGACCACGCCGTCGTACCGCCCCACCCGCAGGTTGTCCCGCTGGGCCACGTCGTGGGTGAGCACCACCCGCGAGCCCTGGCCGATCCGGGAGAGCACGGTGAGCAGCACGTTCCGCTCCAGCGACTGGGCCTCGTCCACGATCACGAAGGCGTCGTGCAGCGAACGGCCCCGGATGTGGGTGAGCGGGAGCACCTCCAGCATCCCGCGGGAGATGACCTCCTCGATCACGTCCGGGGTGGTCACCGCCGAGAGCGTGTCGAAGACCGCCTGGGCCCACGGGCCCATCTTCTCCGCCTCGCTGCCCGGGAGGTAGCCCAACTCCTGCCCGCCGACCGCGTAGAGGGGACGGAAGACCATCACCTTGCGGTGCTGCCTCCGCTCCAGCACCGCCTCCAGACCGGCGCAGAGCGCCAGCGCGGACTTTCCGGTGCCGGCCCGGCCGCCCATCGAGACGATGCCGACCTCCTGGTCGAGCAACAGGTCGAGGGCGACCCGCTGTTCGGCGCTGCGGCCGCGGAGTCCGAAGGCCTCCCGGTCCCCCCGGACCAGCCGCACCCGGCCGTCCGCGGTGACCCGGCCGAGGGCCCGGCCGCGCTCGGAGCTGAGCACCAGACCGGTGTGCACCGGCAGCTCCTCCGCGCCCTCCACGTCCACCGCGGCGTCGTGGCCCGCGCCGAACAGCGCGTCCACCTGGTCGCCGGAGACGTGGAGTTCGGACATCCCGGTGTAGCCCGAGGTGATCGCCAGCTCCGCGCGGTACTCCTCCGCGAGCAGACCGACCGAGCTGGCCTTGATCCGCATCGGCAGGTCCTTGGAGACGACGGTGACGTCGTACCCCTCGGCCTGGAGGTTGCGCGCGACCGCGAGGATCCGGGTGTCGGCCTCACCACCGCCGATGCGGTAGCCGGCCGGGAGCACCGAGGTGTCGGAGTGGTTGAGCTCCACCCTGATGGTGCCGCCCACCTCCCCCACCGGGATCGGCTCGTCGAGCCGGCCGAAGCGGACCCGGTAGTCGTCCAGCAGGCGCAGTGCCTGGCGGGCGAAGTAGCCGAGCTCCGGGTGGTGCCGCTTGGCCTCCAACTCGGTGACCACGACCACGGGGAGGACGACCTCGTGCTCCTCGAAGCGGGTCATGGCGAGTGGGTCCGCCAGGAGCACGCTGGTGTCGAGAACGTACGTGCGCCGGTCTGGTGTCCGGCGGCTCTTGGTACTGACCACTAGGCCTCCAGAGCCGGTCCCGCGACCCGGGTGGCCGGGTACCGGTCATGGTGGGTCTATTCCCTCACCCGAGACCTGACGAACCCTGCTGGAGATCATCCTCTTGGTTAACTTTCGGTGCGTCAGACCCACCGTGGGCCACCGGTCCTGGCCGCCCGGGACCGACCGGGGCTACAGCCCCATCCGACGGTTCCTCAACTGGAAGTCCCGCAGGGCCCGCAGGAAGTCGACCTTCCGGAAGGCCGGCCAGTACGCCTCGCAGAAGTAGAACTCCGAGTGGGCGCTCTGCCAGAGCAGGAAGCCGGACAGGCGCTGCTCGCCGGAGGTGCGGATCACCAGGTCGGGGTCGGGCTGGCCCTTGGTGTAGAGGTGTTCGGCGATGTGCTCGACGTCGAGGAGTTCGGCGAGCTCCTCGATGGAGGTGCCGCGCTCGGCGTGCTCCTGGAGCAGGGAGCGGACCGCGTCGGTGATCTCGTGCCGCCCGCCGTAGCCGACCGCGACGTTGACGGTGATCCCGTTGACGTGGGCGGTGGCCTCGGCGGCGTCCTTGAGGGTGGAGGAGGTCCGCTCGGGGAGCAGGTCGAGCGCGCCGACCGGGTGGACCTTCCAGCGGCCGTCGGCGGCGAGCCGGCGGACGGTGTCCTCGATGATGCCGAGCAGCGGCAGCAGTTCGGCCGGCGGGCGGGAGAGGTTGTCGGTGGAGAGCATCCAGAGGGTGACCACCTGGACGTGCGTCTCCTCGCACCAGCCCAGGAACTCGCTGATCTTGTCGGCTCCGCGCTGGTGGCCGTCCACGGTGGTGCCACCGGTGGCCTTGGCCCAGCGGCGGTTCCCGTCCAGGATCACGCCGATGTGGTGCGGGGTGCTCTCCAGGTAGACCTCGACCCGGCGGCCGTACAGCCGGTAGGCGTTGTCCAGCAGGGTGCGGAGACCCGGCGTGCGCTCGACGACGTCGCGCAGACCCAATGTAGTTCGGTCCCTCCGTGCTCGGCCCCCGGGACGGGTACCGAAAAATACCCTGCGCAGCCTACTCCGGCACCGGTCCGCTCGGTAAAGCCGCAGGTACCGACCGTGTCACGACCTGACGTCGCCGCCGTGACCACGGACACGGAACGGTCTCCTGTTCCTTAAATATGGCGTAAGCCGACCGCCGACTCCTTGACGCTTGCCATTGGTCTAGTCCAGCTTTTGACCGAGAGCAGCGGACGCCCCACCGGCCGCCGCACTCACCGGAACCACAGCGGACCTCCCCTCCCCCACACGGAGCCGCCGCGCCCCCCACCGCGGCGGCTCCTCCCTCCTCCCACAGGAGCGTCTCCATGGCTCGTACGCTGTCGCAGCCGTCCCACCGGCGCCGGCGCAGCCCCGTCCCCGCCCTCGCGGCCGGCGGCACCGCACTCGCGCTGGCCGCCACCGGCCTGGCCCTGTTCGCGGGCGGCGCCAACGCCGCCGTCGGCAACCTGGTGGCCAACGGCGGCTTCGAGGCCGGGAACCTCTCCGGCTGGACCTGCACCGGCACCGCCTCGGCCGCCGCCTCCCCGGCGCACTCCGGCTCGTACGCGCTGAACGCGGCGCCGAGCAGCTCCGACACCGCCGAGTGCCGGCAGACCGTCAGCGTGCTGCCCAACACCAGCTACGCGCTGGCCGGTTGGGTTCAGGGCCCGTACACCTACCTCGGTGTCCGCGGCACCGGCGGCACCGACCCGTCGGTCTGGTCCAGCCAGTCCAGCTGGAACCAGCTCTCCACCAGCTTCACCACCGGCGCGGGCGTCAACAGCGTCACCCTGTACGTGCACGGCTGGTACGGCCAGGCCGCGTACCAGGCGGACGACATCACCCTGACCGGCCCGGGCGGCACCGCCTCCCCGACGCCGACCGTGACGCCGACCCCCACCCCCACCCCCACCGTCACGCCGACGGTCACCCCCACGGCCACGCCGACCGTGACGCCCACCGTCACCCCGACGCCGACGCCGACGGTCACCCCCACGCCGACCCCCACGGTCACCCCGACCGGCCCGGTCACCGACCTGCCGAAGCACGTGCTGACCGGCTACTGGCACAACTTCGACAACGGCGCGACCGTCCAGAAGCTGAGCGAGGTGCAGAGCGCCTACGACATCATCGAGGTGTCGTTCGCCGACTCCGTCCCGACGAAGACCGGGGCGATCACCTTCCAGCTCGACCCGGGCCTGTCCAGCAAGCTCGGCGGCTACACCGACGCGCAGTTCCGCGCCGACGTGAAGGCCAAGCAGGCGGCCGGCAAGAAGGTCGTCCTCTCCATCGGCGGCCAGAACGGCGCCATCCAGGTCAACGACGCGGCCGCCGCCACCGCCTTCACCGACAGCGCCTACGCGGTGCTGAAGGACTACGGCTTCGACGGCATCGACGTGGACCTGGAGAACGGGGTCAACCCGGAGCAGCTGGGCAACGCCCTGCTCAACCTGCAGGCGAAGATCGGCTCGAAGTTCGTCCTCACCATGGCGCCCGAGACCATCGGCGTCTACTCCACCGAGGGCGCGTACTTCAAGCTGGCGCTCAAGACCAAGTCCATCCTCACCGTGATGAACACCCAGTTCTACAACTCCGGTGGCATGAACGGCTGCGACGGCAAGGTCTACACCCAGGGCACCATCGACTTCATCACCTCCCAGGTCTGCACCCAGATCCAGGGCGGCCTGCGGCCCGACCAGGTCGGCATCGGCGTCCCGGCCTCGACCAAGGCGGCCGGCGGCGGCTACGTGGCCCCGAGCGTGGTCAACAACGCGCTCAGCTGCCTGGCCACCGGCACCAACTGCGGCTCCTTCGTCCCGCCGGCCAAGTGGCCGACCATCCGCGGCGCGATGACCTGGTCGACCAACTGGGACGCCAACAACGGCAACGCCTTCTCCAACACCGTGGGCCCGTTCGTCCACTCCATGCCGTAACACCTCCCCGGACGCGCGCCCTATGAGGGTGGGGCCGCGCGTCCACGAGGCCCGTCACGCCGCTCCGGGCGTGGCGGGCCTCTTCGCGTTCGGCGGGCTCCGCCGGACATGACGGCCCGTCAGCCCACAGGTGGTTTTCCGCCACTCCCGTCACACCCGTCACTGTGGTCCGCCTCACGTTTGCCCCGGGGGGACCGGGACGGATCGGGCACGGTTTCCGGATACCGGCCCCACCGGCCCCGGAGACCGGACGTTCGGGGGCGACATGACAAGGTCTCGTGATGGCCGATTAAAGCAGTGGTAAAACCGGTGCGCGTTCGTAGGATCGAATTGTTGCGAGGAGATGAAATCCGGAGCCTCGCGATGGACGACCCGAAAATCCGCCATCATTGACCGGGGAGTTGGGAAATGCGTACTTTCAAGAAGGCCGTCATCGGTTTCGTCAGCGCGGCCGCGCTGACCGTCGGCATGGCCGGCACCGCCTCGGCCGGCAGCTACAACGGCGTCTGCGAATCCGCCGGCGGCGGCGAGGCCTGCCTCTACTACACCTACAGCTACGACGGCTGGGTGTACGACACCCTGTACAGCAAGCCCAGCTACACCGGCACGTACTACGGCACCGAGACCCCGATCAACGACACCGTCGGCGCGGTCTGGAACCGTGACCCCGACAGCTCGCTGAAGCTGTTCACCGGTGCCAACTACACCGGCAGCGTCAAGGTGGTCGCGGGCGGCGGCAAGTTCAACACGCTCGGCACCGGATTCGCGAACGCCTTCAGTTCGCACTGCTTCTCCTCCAACGCCGGCTGCCCGTAATCGGCCGGAGGGGCGCCCCGGAATTCCCGGGGCGCCCCTCCGCATTTCCCGGAGTTTCCCGGAATTCCCCGGACAGAGCGAGGAGAAAGATCCGTGGCACGCCTGCACCCGCTCGGCGCCGCCTCGGCCCTGCTGGCCGTGGTCGCCGTCCTCACCGCCTGCCAGGCCGACCGGCCGGCCGAGCCGAGCGCGTTCTCGTCCGCGCTGCCGACCCGGACGGTCGCCGGGGCGGTGGCCCCCGTCCTGCCGTTGGACGCCTACCGGCTGACGCCGCCCCAGCTGGAGCACCTCCAGCAGGCCACCGACCGGATCGCCGCCGACTGCATGCGGGCCAAGGGCCTGAGCTGGCCCGCCCGTCCCGCCGCGGCGGGCGAGGAGCACGACGTCAACGAGCGCCGCTACGGCGTCACCGACGCCCGGACGGTGGCCGCGATCGGCTACCGGGTGGCTCCGCCGCGCGGCCTGACGGCCGCTCAGGTCACCGAGCGGCGGCAGGCGGTGGAGGCCAGGAACGCCGCCATGACGGAGCCCCTGGTCGCGGCGTACACCGGGGAGGAGCCCGGTGCGACCACCCCGCAGCAGGCCGGGCGCGGCGGCTGCCGGGGCGAGGCCGAGCAGCGGCTCGGCGTCCCGGCCGGCCTGGCCGAGGGCGACGACCCGGTGGAGGCCGCCCTGCAGGCCGGGTGGCAGCGCACCGCCGAGGACGCCCGGGCCAAGGAGGCCGACGCGCGGTGGAGCACCTGCATGCGCGAGGCCGGTCTCGACTACCCCGATCCGCACCGGGCCGCCGGTGACCCGGCCTGGCGGCCGGGCGCGCCGGGCGTCCCCGCCTCCCCGGACGCCCGGGAGATCACCACCGCGAAGCAGGACCTCGACTGCAAGCGCCGCACCGGCTACCTGACGGTCTGGCAGACCGTGGAGACCGAGCACCAGAACGCCCTGCTGAAGGAGCGCGAGCCGCAGCTGCGGGCCGCCGCCGAGGCCTGGCGGCAGGCGCTGGCGAAGGCCGAAGCGCTACTGGGCCAGTAGCACCGCGGCCAGCGTGCCGAGCAGCAGCGGCGGGCCGAAGGCCAGGTCGTCCCGGCGGCCGGCCCGGCGGGTGGCGAGCAGCGCGACCGCCCACAGGCCGGCCAGCAGGACGGTGAGCAGCAGGCCGGTGCGCACGGTGGACCAGCCGGTGACGGCCAGCAGGGCGCCCAGGCTGGGGGCCAGCTTGGCGTCGCCGAGGCCGATCGGGACCAGCAGGGCCAGCAGGGCGAAGCCGAGTCCGAGGGTCAGGGCCGCGAGCAGGCAGCGGAGCAGGGCCTGAGGCTCCGTCAGGGCCAGCAGGGCGGCGGTGCCCAGGGCCAGCGGGAGGGTGAGCACGTCGGGGAGGCGGTGCACCGAGGCGTCGATCAGGCCGAGCGGCACGCCGAGCAGGGCCAGCCAGACCAGGGCCGGCCAGCCGGGCACCCCGTACCCGGCCCCGACCGCGGCGCCCACCGCCACCGTCACGGCGGCCTGCACCGGCAGCGGCACCGGCCGCGCCGTCTCCCCCTCGTAGGGCACCGCCCAGCGGGCCACCGCCCACCGCACCCAGACCACCGCGGCCAGTCCCGCCAGCGCCCCGCCCAGAATCGCCGTCATGGCCCACAGCCTCCCAGAACACCTGACGCTGTGGGCAAGGCCACTGCGGATCCGGGGCCCGGCGCCCGTAGCATTACCGAGCATGCAGGTCATCCAGTCCAGCAAGCTCGCCAATGTCTGCTACGACATCCGCGGCCCGGTGCTCGACGAGGCGATGCGACTGGAGGACCAGGGCCATCGCATCCTCAAGCTGAACACGGGCAACCCCGCCGCCTTCGGCTTCGAGGCGCCGCCCGAGATCCTCCAGGACATCCTGAAGAACCTCTCCTCGGCGCACGGCTACGGCGACTCCAAGGGCCTGCTCTCGGCCCGCCGCGCCATCGTGATGCACTACGAGGAGCGCGGCCTGCACGGCCTCACGGTGGAGGACGTCTTCCTCGGCAACGGCGTCTCCGAGCTGATCCAGCTGGCCATGACGGCCCTGCTGGACGACGGCGACGAGGTGCTCGTGCCGGCTCCGGACTACCCGCTGTGGACCGCCTCGGTCTCGCTGGCCGGCGGCACCGCCGTGCACTACCGCTGCGACGAGCAGTCCGAGTGGTACCCGGACCTGGCCGACATCGAGGCCAAGGTGACCGACCGGACCAGGGCGATCGTGGTGATCAACCCGAACAACCCGACCGGCGCGGTCTACCCGCAGGAGGTGCTGGAGGGGATCGTCGAGATCGCCCGCCGGCACAAGCTGGTGCTCTACGCGGACGAGATCTACGACAAGATCCTCTACGACGACGCGGTGCACGTCCCGCTGGCCACCCTGGCCCCGGACCTGTTCTGCGTGACCTTCAACGGGATGTCCAAGTCCTACCGGGTGGCGGGCTTCCGCTCCGGCTGGATGGTGCTCTCCGGCGACCGGCACCGGGCGGCCAGCTACATCGAGGGCCTGACCGTGCTGGCCAGCATGCGGCTGTGCGCCAACATGCCCGCCCAGCACGCGGTGGCCGCGGCGCTCGGCGGACGGCAGTCGATCAAGGATCTGCTGCTGCCCGGCGGGCGGCTGCTGGAGTCCCGGGACGCGGCGTACGAGCTGCTCAACCAGATCCCGGGGGTGAGCTGCGTCAAGCCCAAGGGCGCGCTCTACGCCTTCCCCCGGCTGGACCCGCAGGTCTACAAGATCAAGGACGACGCCAGGATGGTGCTCGACCTGCTCCGGGCCAAGCGCATCCTGATCGTCCAGGGCACCGGCTTCAACTGGCCCGAGCCGGACCACTTCCGACTGGTCACCCTGCCCCGCCCGGAGGACATCACCGACGCCGTCACCCGGATCGGCGACTTCCTCTCCGGCTACGTGCAGCCGTAGCGCGCCCGTACCCGGAAACGGCCGGAGCCCCGCCCGGACGATCCCCAGAGGGTTGGGATCGTACGGTCGGGGCTCCGGCCGTTCTGTGACGCCGCGTCAGGCCACCCGGGCATCAGCCCAGGCGGTCGACCAGCGCCTCGTACTCGTCCCAGAGCGCCTTCGGCGTGTGCTCGCCGAACAGCTCCAGGTGGGCGGGGACCAGCGCGGCCTCCTTGCGCCAGATCTCCTTGTCGACCGAGAACAGCAGGTCGAGGTCGGCGTCGGCGATGTTCAGGCCCTTGAGGTCGAAGCCCTCGACGGTCGGCAGCACGCCGATCGGGGTCTCGACGCCCGCGCCGGTGCCCTCCAGGCGCTCGACGATCCACTTCAGCACCCGGGCGTTCTCGCCGTAGCCCGGCCAGACGAAGTCGCCGCCGGCGTTCTTGCGGAACCAGTTGACGTAGTAGATCTTCGGCAGCTTCGCGGCGTCGGCCTCGGCACCGAGCTTCAGCCAGTGGGCGAAGTAGTCGCCCATGTTGTAGCCGCAGAACGGCAGCATCGCGAACGGGTCGCGGCGCAGCTCGCCGACGGTGCCCTCCTGGGCGGCGGTCTTCTCGGAGGCGATGTTGGCGCCCAGGAAGACGCCGTGCTGCCAGTCGAAGGACTCGGTGACCAGCGGGACGGCGGTGGCCCGGCGGCCGCCGAACAGGATGGCCGAGATCGGCACGCCGGCCTGGTCCTCCCACTCCGGCGCGATGGTCGGGCACTGCGCGGCCGGGACGGCGAAGCGGGCGTTCGGGTGGGCGGCGGGGGTGCCGGACTCGGGGGTCCAGTCGTTGCCGCGCCAGTCGGTCAGGTGGGCCGGCGGCTCGTCGGTCAGGCCCTCCCACCAGACGTCGCCGTCGTCGGTCAGCGCGACGTTGGTGAAGACCGTGTTGCCCCAGAGGGTGTCGATCGCGTTGGCGTTGGTGTCGGTGCCGGTGCCGGGGGCGACGCCGAAGAAGCCGGCCTCCGGGTTGATGGCGTAGAGCTGGCCGTCGGCGCCGAAGCGCATCCAGGCGATGTCGTCGCCGATGGTCTCGACCTTCCAGCCCGGGATGGTCGGCTGGAGCATCGCCAGGTTGGTCTTGCCGCAGGCGGACGGGAAGGCGGCCGCGATGTACTTGGGCTCGGCGCCGCTCGGCGGGGTGAGCTTGAGGACGAGCATGTGCTCGGCCAGCCAGCCCTCGTCCCGGGCCATGGTGGAGGCGATCCGCAGCGCGTAGCACTTCTTGCCGAGCAGGGCGTTGCCGCCGTAGCCGGAGCCGAAGGACCAGATCTCGCGGGTCTCCGGGAAGTGCGAGATGTACTTGGTGGTGTTGCACGGCCACGGGACGTCCGCCTGGCCCTCGGCCAGCGGGGCGCCGACGGTGTGCACGGCCTTGACGAACTCGCCGTCCTCGCCGAGCTGGTCCAGCACGGCCTGGCCCATCCGGGTCATCACGCGCATCGAGACGGCGACGTAGGCGGAGTCGGTGATCTCGACGCCGTACGCGGCCAGCGGGGAGCCGACCGGGCCCATGGAGAACGGCACGACGTACATCGTGCGGCCCTTCATCGCGCCCTTGAAGAGGCCCTCGGCGCCGGTGAACAGCTCCCGCATCTCGGCGGGGGCCTTCCAGTTGTTGGTCGGACCCGCGTCCTTCTCCTGCTCGGAGCAGATGTAGGTGCGGTCCTCGACCCGGGCGACGTCGGTCGGGTCGGAGGCGGCGTAGTAGGAGTTGGGCCGCTTCTCCTGGTTGAGCTTGGTGAAGGTGCCCTGGGCCACCAGCTGGTCGGCGAGGCGCTGGTACTCCTCCTCCGAGCCGTCGCACCAGACGACGGCGTCCGGCTGGGTCAGCTCCGCGATCTCGCTCACCCAGGCGAGCAGGCGCTTGTGACGGGTCGGCGCGGTTGCGCTGAGCGCAGAGATCTCGTTCGACACGATCGCTCCGTTTCACGCCATCTCGTCGGGGAGGCGGCGTCGCGGTGGTTGAGGGTGTCTACACCGTAGCTCCGCCCTCAAGGCCAGGACACGGCACAGAGGCGTGATTGGCGGAATCTTTACGCCTCCTTGTCCAAGTACTGGGGGGTAACAAGGCTCCGGCGTCCCTCCCCGGAGCCTCGAGTGCCACCCTCGAACACTCCAGAACGTACAAAGGTGGCGATCATCACTTCCTACACGTCGGTAACCTACGGGACCGTAGGTAGGATCTGGCCATGACGGATGCTCTGACGCAGGCCCTGGCCGAGATCAAGCCCAAGTGGCGCGGATGGCTGCACGCGGGGATGTTCCCGGCCTCGGTGGCCGCCGGCATCGTGCTGATCTGTCTGGCCGGCTCGACCCCGGCCCGGATCGCCTGCACCGTGTACTCGATCAGCGCGTGGATGCTGTTCGGCGTGAGCGCCGTCTACCACCGCTTCGACTGGGGCCCGCGCGGCGACGCGATCCTGCGCCGGCTCGACCACGCGAACATCTTCCTGATCATCGCGGGCTCGTACACCCCGTTCACCATCCTGCTGCTGGACGGCGGCCGGCAGCAGGTGCTGCTCTGGCTGGTCTGGGGCGGAGCGCTGGCCGGGATCGCCTTCCGGGTCTTCTGGGTCGGCGCGCCGCGCTGGCTCTACACCCCGTGCTACCTGGCACTGGGGTGGGCGGCGGTCTTCTTCCTGCCCGACTTCCTGCGCACCGGCGGCGTCGCGGTGCTGGTGCTGATGCTCGTCGGCGGAGTGCTCTACAGCGTGGGCGGCGTGGTGTACGGACTCAAGAAGCCGAACCCCTCACCGCGCTGGTTCGGCTTCCACGAGGTCTTCCACGCCTTCACCCTGGGGGCGTTCATCACGCAGTACGTCGGGGTCTCCCTGGTCGCGTACAGCGTCGCCCACTGAGGGCCCGTCAACGGACGGTCCGGCCCTCCAGCCGCCGCCTGGCCCGGGCGCACTGCTCGCAGTGGTCGGCCTCCGGCCGGACGGCCGCCCTGCGGTGCATCGCCCGCACCTTGAACCGGCGGGCCACGTCCATCATCACCAGCGCCACCTCGGCCGCCGCCACGATCCAGACCATCCTCGGTCCGCCCAGCACGTAGGCCAGCACGACGGCCAACGCCGCCGCGATCGCGACCAGCGCCCCCGTGTACCTCACCGCCATCTGCTCCCCTTCTCCTGACACCCAACGGGACTCCGACGGCACACACGGTGACATGCCGGACCGGCAGGAAGGCGAACGAGGGGTCAACGCTTCGTCAAAAAAGACCGAGGACGCGGTGCCGGTTCCCCGGCCCCGCGTCCTCGGTCCTGCCTCGTGCCCCGCTCCGCTAGCCGCGGGCCCTGCGCCGTGCCCGCAGGCCGAGGCCGGTCAGGGCGGTGGCCAGCAGGGCCGCGCCCGCCGTGCCCGCCGTCAGCAGCGACGGGCCGTCCGGCTCCGCCACCGGAGCGGCCTGGTAGCCACCGCCCTTGCCCTGCTGGTCGTAGACCGAGCCGGGCAGCTTGTCGCCGTAGCGCTGCTTCACCTGGCGCTGGTAGTCGGCCAGCGAGACCCCGGCGCCCACCGCCTTCCGGGCGTCCTCGTCCAGCGGGAGCACCCTGCCCCCGCGCAGCACGTACCAGGCGTCGATCTGCGGCTCGCGGAAGGCGGTGCCGCCTCCGCCGGCCGCGGCCTTCGCGGCGTAGTCGGTCTCGTCGCCACCGGTGGCGATGTTGACGACCCGCCAGCCCGCGCCCTGCCTGGCCGTCCAGACCGAGGCCACCTGGCCGTCGGCCGCCACCGCCTTGCTGGCGGTGAACTCCGCCCGGGCCACCGGGGCGCCCGGGGTGCCGGCCACGAAGCCCGGGTCCAGCAGGTAGACCGGGACGGTGTCGCCGCTCAGCCGCGGTGCGGCCTCGGCGGCGGCCCGGGCCTCGTCGGCCGGGGAGAGCGCCAGCGACTGGTTCGGCGGGACGCCCTTGCGGGCGAAGAAGTGGCCCAACTGGTCCAGGACGGACGGGGACTGGGCCGCACCGCGGGCCGCGTTCAGCTCCGTGGGGGCGAGCTGGGCGGGAGCGCCGGGTGCCGGGTCGGCGGCCTGGGCGAGCGGGGCGGCGGCCAGGCCGAGGGTGGCGGCCAGCACGGTGGCGGCCGCGAGCCGGGAGGCTTGCTTGCGGATGGTGTCGGTCATGGTCGTCTCCTCAGGCGCCGATCCGGTAGAGGGAGTGGGTCCAGGAGAACGTGTTGTTGTTGACGTAGTAGTTGTAGTCCGCCCAGTTGTAGCGGTAGTTGGAGGGCCACGGGTCGCCCCAGTAGACCCAGTTGTTGCCGGTGTCGTAGCCGTAGAGCACGTGCATGTGGCCGCCGCCGGAGGACCACTGGATCCGGGTCTCGATCGGCCGGTTGGCGTCGATCTCGGTCTGCACCGTGCTGTAGCGCAGGTACCCGGTCACGTAGGAGCCGGAGTTGATGCCGATGTAGCGCAGCGCCGTCTGCACGTTCCCCAGCGTGGCCTGGTTGTTGGGGCAGCTGGAGTTGATCGAGCGGTTGAACGCGGCGTTGCAGAACTGGTTCTGGCTGTAGGTGTAGCCGAAGTAGGTGGCGATGGTGTTGCCGCTCGCCGCCCAGCACCAGTTGTCCTGCTGCTGTTGCTGCATGGTGAGGTTGAGCTTGCGCACCCCGAGGGCGGTGACGGCGCCGGGTGCCTGGGCGGCGGCCGCCCGGGCCTGGGGAGCGGTGGCGGCCTGGGCCGGGGTGCCGGTGGCGGCCACCAGTGTGGGGGCGATGACGCCGAGCGCGAGTGCGGCGACCGCACGGCGCAGGCGGGTCCTGGAGATCTGCATGGGCTTCTCCTCCTTGCGTTCCCGCAGGAGAGGGGATGTGGGGGTACCGCGATGGGGCGCGGTGCAGTGAGCATCGGGCCATGACGGGAGCCGGTCAACGCACCTCGTCGGGGCCCGGACGGGGGTGTGAACGGGGCCCCGCACGGTGTGAACACGGCCGGCACCCCGCGCACGTCAACACGTCCGGACCGGTGACAACTCGCCACCGGCGTGTGAATATTCACGGTCAACCCGACAGACGGGAGCCCGCCGTGCAGCAGACCGTCCACCCCGAGCTCGCCACCGCCCTCCGCACCGGCCCGTTCCACCTCGCCCTGCGCGCCGCCATCGCGGCCCGCGGCCTCGCCCTCCACCGCCTGCGGCTGCACCTGGCCCAGCGCGGCGTCCAGGTCGGGGTGACCAGCCTGAGCTACTGGCAGCAGGGGCGGCGACGGCCCGAACGGCCCGAATCCCTGCGCGCCGTACGGATCCTGGAGGAGGTGCTGGAACTCCCCGAGCACTCCCTCACCCGCCTGCTCGGCCCCCGCCAGGCGGCACCGGCCGAGGCCGCCGGGCCCGCCACCCGCCCCTACCGGGACCTGATCGCACCGGCCGTTGCCGTGGACGGCCTGCTCGCCACCATCGCCTCACCGCCGGACACCGGCCTGCACACCATCACCCACATCGAACGGGTCCGGATCGGCGCCGACCGGCAGATGGTCCGCCGCGACTCCCAACACGCCCTGCGGGCGCACCGCGACGGGATCGACCGGTACCTGGCGCTCTACCAGGGGGATCCGGGGTGCGACATCGGGGTGGTGCGGGTGCGGGGGGAGGAGAACTGCCGGCCGGGGCGGGTCCGGCGCGACCCGGAGGCCGAACTGCTGGTCGCGGAACTGCTGTTGGACCGGCGGCTGCGGACCGGGGACACCCATCTGCTGGGGTACGGGTTCGACGACGCCCCGGCGGCGGAGCCGTCCACCGAGTACGTCCGCGGCTTCAACTCCGGCGCCGGGCAGTACGTCCTGCAGGTCACCTTCCATCCGGCGGCGCTGCCGGTCCGGTGCCACCGCTTCGCCAGCCGGGCGCCGGGCGAACCGCCGTACGAGACGGAGGAGTTGACGCTGGACGGGCACCACTGCGTGCACCTGGTCGCCAGCTCGCTCAGCCCGTGCCTGCTCGGCATCCGCTGGGACTGGGAGTGACCGTGCCGGACGGGGGGCGGAAGGGCAGCGACCCAGGGGCGCGAGGAACTGCGCGCAGGGGAACGGCAGCACCTGCAACCGGCTGACGTGCCCCGATCTCACGCTGGTCCGCCTTCCGGACTCGCGCAGTTCCTCGCGCCCCTGGGGCCTTCGGCCCCGGAGCACGGCCACGTGGCGTCACCTCAGGCGAAGTCGATGGAGACGCAGTCCTCGACCGGCCGGTAGCCGAGCTTCTGGTAGATGGAGTTGCTGGTGGGGTTGGCCAGGTCGGTGTAGAGCAGCACCTCGGCCGCGCCGGCGGCGAGGGCGTGGGCGGAGCCGGCCGCGACGACGCCGCTGGCGTAGCCGTGGCCCCGGTGCTGCGGCGGGGTGTAGACGGGCCCGATCCGTGACATCCCGGCGAGGACGTCGCTGACCCCGGCGAAGGAGACCACCTCGCCCTGGTGCTCCCAGACGTGCAGGTGGCCGCGGGCGATCCGCCGCTCCACGGTGGGCCGGTGGTTCTCGCCCGGGATGCCGACCTCGGCTTCGGCGACGAAGGCGGCGAACCAGTCCGTCAGGAGGTCGGCCTCGTCCGGGGTGGCGAGCCGGACGGAGCCCTTCGGCAGCGGCGACGGGTCCGTCAGATCGCCGAGCCGGTAGAGCCGTTCGTTGCTGTTGACGCTGCTGCCGACCCCGGTCTCCCGCTCCCAGGCCTCGGCGAAGGCCCGGGCCGCGGCGGTCTCGCCGCCGACCGCCGGCACCTCCCGCCGGTCGGCGGCGAGCGCCGTCGCCAGCTCGGCGGCCGCCTCGGGCGGCATGGTGCTGAGCCGGAGCGGGAACGGCGGCGTCCGGCAGAAGGCGCCGGCCACCGGTGCGTCCGGGGCCGGCCGCCACCAGCCGAACCACGGGTCGGCCTCGCCGAAGACGTGCGGGCCGCTCAGGGTCAGGTTGTGCACCAGGGTCAGCAGGACGGTGTTCCCGGCCGGATGCGCCGCCAGGAACTCGCCGGCGTGCTCCCGGAATTCGTCCAGGGAGGAGGAGAGGGTCCAGTTCATGCCGCATCCTCCCTGATCAGCGGCGCTTCACGCACCTCCATTACCGTCGGTCCGGGCCCCCACCTTGGCCGCCAGCTCGGCCGCCTGCGCCACCGGTGCCTCGCAGACGAAGTGGTGGCAGACGTACGCCCCCGCGGCCCCGCCCACCAGCGGCCGCCCGGCCAGCAGCGGCACCTCGGAGGAGCCGGGCTCCCCGACCGCGACCACGGCGCCCGGCGCGGTGCCGAGCAGCGCCGTCCGGTGCAGCAGCGCCCGCCCGGCGTCGCCCTCGGCGCCGACCACGGCCACCTCGCGCGGCCCGTCGGCCAGCGCCTCGGCGGCGGCCAGGCCCCACCCGACGAACCGCGGCGCCCGGCCGCCGAGCGCGCCGACGATGGCCAGCGCCCCCTCGGCCGCCGTGCGGTGCCGCTCGGAGCCGGTGTACGCGGCGTAGGTCAGCAGCGCCTGGGCGGCGGCCGTCCAGCCGGAGGGGGTGGCGTTGTCGGTCGGGTCCTGCGGGCGGCGGATCAGCTGCTCGGCGTCGTCGGCGGTGTCGTAGAGCGCGCCCGACGCCTCGTCGCGGAAGTGCGCCAGCACGGTGTCCAGCAGCCCGCCGGCCAGCCCGAGCCACTCGGCCCCGCCGGTCACCGCGTAGAGCGCGAGGAAGCCCTCGGCGGTGTCCGCGTAGTCCTCCAGCACGCCCGCGTTGGCCCCGGCCCGGCCGTCCCGGGAGGTGCGCAGCAGCCGGCCGTCCTCGCCGAGGTGCACGGTGATCAGCAGGTCGGCGGCGCGTTCGGCGGCCTCGACCAGGTCGGGCCGCTCCAGCAGGGCGCCGGTCTCGGCCAGCGCGGCGATGGCCAGGCCGTTCCAGGCCGCCACCACCTTGTCGTCCCGGGCCGGGGCCGGACGCTTCAGCCGGGCCTCGTACAGCGCCGTCCGGATCCGGTCGTGGGCGACCTCGTCCACCGGGTCGGAGAGCAGCTGGAGCACCGAACTCCCGTGCTCGAAGGTGCCCTCCGCCGTCACCTCGAACAGCACCGCGGCCAGCGCCCCGTCCTCCTCCCCCAGCACCTCGGCCAGCTGCTGCGGGGTCCACGCGTAGTAGGCGCCCTCGGCGTTCTCGCCGCTCGCCGCGTCCAGGCTGTCCGCGTCCAGCGCGGAGGCGAACCCGCCCTCGGGGGTGCGGAGTTCGCGCAGCAGGAAGTCCGCGGTCTCCAGCGCGATCCGGCGCGGCAGGACATCGCCGGTGGTCCGCCACAGGTGCAGGTAGGCGCGGAGCAGCAGGGCGTTGTCGTAGAGCATCTTCTCGAAGTGCGGGACCACCCAGCGGTTGTCCACCGCGTAGCGGGCGAAGCCGCCGCCGAGCTGGTCGTAGATCCCGCCGCGGGCCATCGCCTCGCAGCTGTGCCCGGCCATCGCGAGCGCCTCGGCCGAACCGGTCCGTGCGTGGTGGCGCAGCAGGAACTCGATCGCCATCGACGGCGGGAACTTGGGTGCCCCGCCGAAGCCGCCCCACTTCTCGTCGTACGAGCGCCCCAGCTCGGCCACCGCGGCCGCCAGCCCCTCGGCCCCCGGCGCCTCGTGCACCCCGCTGCCGACCCCGTACACCGAGGCGCGCTCCGCCAGGTCGGCCCGGATCCGGGCCGCCACCTCGCCGACCTCGTCCCGGCGGTCCCGCCAGGCGGAGTTCACCCCCTCCAGCACCTGCCGGAAGCCCGGCAGGCCGTGCCGGGGCTTCGGCGGGAAGTACGTCCCGAAGTAGAACGGCTCCTGACCGGGCGTCAGGAAGACCGTCATCGGCCACCCGCCCTGCCCGGTGGCCGCCTGCACCGCCTCCATGTAGACGGCGTCCACGTCCGGCCGCTCCTCGCGGTCCACCTTGACGGCCACGAAGTGTTCGTTGGCGTACTCCGCCACCGACGCGTCCTCGAAGGACTCGTGGGCCATCACGTGGCACCAGTGGCAGGCCGCGTAGCCGACGCTGAGCAGCACCGGCACCCCGCGCCGCTCCGCCTCCTCGAAGGCCTCCGGCCCCCAGGGCCACCAGTCGACCGGATTGTCGGCGTGCTGCAGCAGGTACGGCGAGGTCGCGTCCGCGAGACGGTTCGGCATGGCCCCATCCTTGCGCATCGGGTGCCCTCCGCGTCGAACCTGGTGGTGCGGATACCCCTCTCAATACACATATGGACGCCCTTCTGACGGCCCGTTAGCGTCCTCATCGTGCATATCCGTTAATTCGAAAAAGCACCCCGGAAGTGCGTCCCTCGCGATCCATGATGTGGCGGTGTGAAATGTCCCAGGACGGCAAGCGGAATCGAGGAGCCGGTATCCGGCCGGCGTTCGGCGGCGAACCGGAAGTACTGATCGTCGGCGGTGGCCCGGTCGGTCTGGTGCTCGGCTGTGAACTTCTCCAGCAGGGCGTCGGGGTCAGGGTGGTGGAGCGGCGGCCGAGCCCGCGGGGCAGTGCCGGTCTGCATTCGCGGGCCATCCTGATCTGGCCCCGGATACTCGAGCAGCTGCGCCGGGTCGGCGTCAGCGAACGGCTGGTCGAGGCCGGGCACGTGCTCCCCTCGGTGGACTACTTCGCCGAGGGCCGCCCGCGCGGCTCGGTGCGGATGGACCGGCTGCCCGACACCCCCTACCCCTTCGTCCTCACACTGGCCCAGGGCGAGACCGAGGAGATCCTCCGGTCCCGGCTCACCGAGCTGGGCGGGGTGGTCGAGTACGAGACCACCCTGGAGGGGCTGGAGCACGGCCCGGCCGGCGACGACCGGCCGAAGGTCAGGCTGCGGCGGGCGGACGGCACCGAGGAGACCGTCGTCCCGCAGTACCTGGTGGGTGCCGACGGCGCCGGCAGCACCCTGCGCGAGCTGCTCGGCATCGCCTTCGACCCCGAACCGATCGACGTCAGCTACGCGATCGGCGACTTCGCGATCAGCGGCGGGGTGCCGCACAGCGTGCAGTACTACTACTCGCCGAACGGCATCGCGGTGGTGGTGCCGCTGAAGAACGGGCTCTACCGCCTGGCGGGCAACGTGCCGCACCGCGGCGAGGAGGCCGGCCCGCCGACCCTGGAGCTGTTCCAGAACATGCTGCGCCAGCGGGCCCGGCTCTCGGTCCGGCTCGCCGAGCCGCTGTGGACCAGCTCCTTCCGGCCGCGCTGCGGCGTGGTGCACCAGTACCGCAGCGGCCGGTGCTTCCTGGCCGGCGACGCCGCGCACGTGGTCAGCCCGGCGGGCGGCCAGGGGATGAACCTGGGCCTGCAGGACGCCGTGAACCTCGGCTGGAAGCTGGGCGGGGTGCTCCGCGGGCAGCTGGACCACTCGATCCTGAACACCTACCACCCCGAGCGCAGCGCAGCCGCCGAGCGGGTCGGCCGGGCCGCCGCCACCCAGATCCGCTACGGCACGGTGCGCGGCACCTTCAAGGTCGGCCTGCGGGACAACCTGTTCCACGCCTCCCACTACGCGGGCGTGCTGCAGCGGGGCATGGCGCCGCTGCTCGCCCAGACCGACTTCACCTACGGCCGCCAGCCGCTCGGCGTGACCGGCTGGGGCGTGCGCCGGCCGGCCCAGGAGGGCGACCGGCTCCCGCTCTTCGCCGGGCCCGCGGCCCTGGCCGGTCTGCCCGTCCTCGACCTGGAGCAGTACACCGTGCTGCTCTGGCCGGGCCGCCGCGCGGACCGGGACTGGGCGGCCGAGGCGGCCGTGCTGCGGCAGCGGCTGGCCGACCTGGCGCCGGTGCACGACCTGTCCACCGTCTTCGGCCGGGCGCACACCTGGCTGCTGGACGCCCTCGGCAGCGCCCCGGCGCTGGCCGTGGTGCGCCCGGACGGCCACCTGGCCCTGCGCACCGGGCCCGGCCGGCCCGAGCAGGTGGCCGCCTTCCTGGCCGAGCAGCGCCCGGGCGCCGCCCTGCTGCGCGGGGAGCTCGCCGCACGCCCGGCCGACGCCGCACTTCTCACCTGACCCGACGTCACCCGAACCTTCACCGACGAGCGACGAGTAGCAAGAGGAGCACAGCCGTGTCCGAGAACGCCACCACCGTGCGCGGGACCGCCGAGACCGTCCAGGAGTTCTTCAACCGCTTCGGGGCCGGTGACCGCACCGGCATGCTGGAGCTGTTCGCCGAGACCACCGACTTCGAGGTCCCCGGGGCGCCGACCGTGCCGTGGACCGGGCAGCGGTCGACCCACGGGCAGATCGCGGAGTTCATCCGCAGCGCGACGGAGGACGTCGCCACCAAGGCCTTCAACGTCGACCACATCCTGGTGGACGGTCAGCACGCCGTCGTACTGGGCGACTTCGCGCACGAGGTGCTGAGCACCGGCAAGGTCTTCGCGAGCCGGTTCGCCCTGCACGTCACGGTCACCGACGGCCTGATCACCACCTACCGGATGTACGAGAACAGCGTCGCGGCGGCCTTCGCCTTCGCCGGCTGAGGGGGACCCACCATGTCGACCACCGACCAGAGCGTCGTCGCGCCCCCGCCCGCGGCGGCCGGCGACCGACTCGACGGCAGGCAGCGCTGGCTGCTCGTCCTGCTCCTCGGGGCCCAGTTCCTGATCGCGCTGGACTTCTCGATCCTCAACGTGGCCCTGCCGGACATCGGCACGGGCATGGGCTTCAGCCCGGAGAACCTGCAGTGGGTCGTGACGCTGTTCGCGCTCAGCTCGGCCGGCTTCACCCTGCTGTTCGGCCGGGTGGCCGAGATCGCCGGACGGCGCAACGTGTTCATGGGCGGCATGGTGGTGCTCGCACTCGCCTCGCTGGCCGGCGGCTTGGCCGACTCCCAGACCGTCCTGCTGGTGGCCCGGGTCGCGCAGGGCCTGGGCACGGCCGCGGTCGCGCCCACCGCCATGGCGCTGCTCACCACCTCCTTCCCCGAAGGCCCGGCCCGGCAGCGGGCGTTGGGCCTGAGCGGCGCGCTGCTCTCGGCCGGCTTCACCACCGGAGCGGTCGCCGGCGGCCTGCTCACCGGCCTGGTGAGCTGGCGCTGGGCGTTCCTGATCAACATCCCGGTCTGCGTCGCGGTGCTGGCCGTCGCCCCGGGGCTGATCTCCGACCGCAGCCGCGGCGGGCGGGCCCGGCTGGACGTGCCCGGAGCGGTCACCGTCACCGGTGGCCTGCTCGCGCTGAGCTACGGCGTCACCTCGGGCGGGCACGAGGGCTTCGGCAGCACCACCACACTCGTCTCGCTCGCGGCAGCGGTCGTGCTGCTGGGGGCGTTCTGGGCGGTGGAGCTGCGCCAGGAGCAGCCGCTGGTGTCGCTGCGGGTGCTCGCCCGGCCCACCGTGAAGTGGGGCAACCTCGGCGGGCTGATCACCTTCACGATGTTCAGCGCCGTCATCTTCCTGATGACGCTCTACCTCCAGCAGGTGCTGGACTACTCGCCGCTGGTCACCGGCCTGGCCTTCGGCCTCCAGGGCGCGGCCGCCTTCTTCGCCGGTCTGCTGGCCGGCCCGCTGATCAGCCGGCTCGGCGGCAGCCGGGTCACCCTGGTGGGCGGCCTGCTGGTGCAGTCGGCCGTGACCGCCTCGCTCTTCCTGGTCGGCGCGGACCGCTCGTGGATGGTCCTGGTCCTGGTCGCGACCACGGTCGGCGGCTTCGCCCACGTGCTGAGCGTGGTCTCCTTCATGGTGACCAGCACCTCGGGGCTGGACGACGAGGAGCAGGGCCTGGCCACCGGCCTCGCCACCCTGACCCAGCAGGTGGGCATCACCCTGGGCATCCCGGTGATGAGCGCGGTCGCCACCGCGCGCACCGAGGCGCTCTCCGGCCGGACCCCCGAGCAGGCGATGCTGGGCGGGACGACGCTGGCCCTGCTGGTGGACGCGGCGATCGTGCTGGTCGCGGCCGTGGTCATCGGGCTGGCGCTGCGGCGGGTGGCCCCCGGGGCGGCGGCGGCCACCGACTGACGCGCCGTCACGCCGCCGCGTCCGGAAGGACGGAACGACCCGGAACCGGTTGCCCGGTTCCGGGTCGTTCCGTCGTTCTGTTCCGTTCCGTTCCGTCAACCGTCCCAGTCCGCCAGGGGCTCGTCGCCCTGCGCGGCCCGCAGCAGCCTCTGGAGCTTCTGGGTGGTCTGCGAGGTCCTGCGCGGGACGTGCAGGATCAGCTGCACGTTCTCGTTGGCGGCGAGGTTCCAGTGGTGGACGTCGAAGCTGAGCCGGCCGACCATCGGGTGGTCGATCTCCTTGAGCCGGTGGTCGGCGTCCAGCACCTCGTGGCTGTGCCAGAGCCGCCGGAACTCCTCGCTCCGCTCCTGCAGCGACTCCACCAGGGCCTCCAGCTGCGGATCGCCGAAGTGCTCCGCCATGCTGGCCCGGAACTTGGCCACCGTGACCCGGGCCAGCTCGTCGGAGTCGACGTACCGCGAGCGCGAGATCCGGTCGGTGAAGTAGACCTCCAGCAGGTTGGTGTTGAACTCGCCGAACCCGAAGACCTCGTAGACCGCCGCGTTGACGGCCAGGACGTTCCAGAACTTGTCGAGGATGAAGGCCGGATTCGGCAGCCACTCGTCCACCACGTGGGCCAGCCGCATCTGGTCCAGCACGCCCTCGGCGGAGGTGTCCTTGGCCAGCCGCGGCATCCCTGCCAGCTTGAACAGGTAGTCCTCCTCCGTGGCGTTCAGGCACAGCGCACGGCTGATCGCCCTGACCACGGACTCGGAGACGTTGATGTCGCGCCCCTGCTCCACCCAGGTGTACCAGGAGGTGCCGACGCCGGCCCGGACCGCCACCTCCTCCCGCCTCAACCCGGGAGTACGTCTTCGGCTCGACGGCGCGAAGCCCAGTTCGTCGGGGGACAGTCTTGCGCGACGACCGCGTAAGAACTGCCCTAATTCCTGCAAGCGCCTCTGCTGCCCAACCCCCGTCATCCCACTCATGGCTTCGATGCTTGCCGCAACCTGACGGTGTGTCAAGCAATGTTTTGGCAATGACGGCAGTATCGGCTAGGGGATCAGGCGCTTTATCGTGCGGAAACATTCAGAAGTGAACCACGGGCAAATCGAAGCGAAGTCTCCACTCTCTTTAATAGTGTCATATATACGACAAAACCCGCACTCGACGAGTGCGGGTTCTGCGGGTGGACGGAGCCGTCTCAGCCGGCGGGGACGGGCAGCAGCCCCTGCTCGGCCAGCACCTTCCGCACCACGGCGACGCCGTTGAAGGTGCGCGGGAAGCCGACGAAGACCAGACAGTGCAGGACCGTCTCCACGATCTCCTGCGGGGTGGCCCCCACTTCGAGGGCGACCTTGGTGTGGAACGAGAGCTGGGGCTCGCAGTCGCCCAGCGCCAGCAGCGAGGCCAGGGTCAGGAGTTGACGCTGCTTCGGGTCGAGCCCGGGCCTGCTGTAGACGTCCCCGAACGCGAACTCCGCGACGTACCGGCCCAGATCGGGCGCGACGTCACTCAGGGCGTCGAAGATCACCTGGGCGTCGCCGCCGATCTCCGCGAGCTTGGCGACCCCGCGCTCGAACCGCTCGCCGGGGGGCTGCGTCATGATCGCTCTCCAAGGGTGAGGCGCCGGAGGTCAGTTGGCCACGGCGGCGTGGCGGGCGGTGAAGTCCAGGATCCGGCCCCAGGCGTCGGTGCAGGCCTCCTGCCACTCGGCGAAGCCCCGGTCGAAGAAGGAGTGCGGGGCACCCTCGTAGACCTGGCTCTCGTAGGTCTTGCCGGCCTTCTCCAGGGCGCCGGTGAAGGCGTCGAACTCCTCCGGCGTGGTGGCCACGTCGCTGCCGGCGATGAGCAGCAGCAGCGGCACCTCCATGCCGTCGACCGCGTCCTCGACCAGCTTGGGCTGGCCGTAGAAGCCGATGGTGCCCGCCAGGCCCAGGCCGGCCGCCGACAGGCGCCAGGACTGGCTGCCGCCGAAGCAGAAGCCGACCGTGAAGACCGGGCCCGGGGCGGTCTCGGCCAGGTGCGCGACGGCCGCCTTGACGTCCAGCGCGACCTCGTCGGGCTGCACCAGCGGCAGGTACTGCTGCCAGTCGAACTCGTCGTCCCGCGCGCCAATGCCGGCGGTGCGGCCGTAGTAGTCGAGCGCCAGCACGGTGAACCCGGCCTCGGCGAAGCGCTGGGCCAGCTCCCGGTAGTACGGGTGCACGCCCCGGACGTCCGGGAGGATGACGACGCTGCGGCCGTTGGGCTCCGCCGGCACCGCGCGGTAGGCCTCGAAGACGTTGCCGTCCTCGGTGGTCAGCCGGACGATGCCGTGCTCGGCGACCTCACCCGGGTTCTCGATGCCCGGCGGACGGCTGTCGGTGGGGTGGCACATGGTGAACTGCCTTTCGATGATGGGTGGTTACCGCCCCCGGACGGGGAGGCCACGGGGCCCGGCCGCCGCGCTGACGGCGCAGGTGAGGCGAGCGGTGGAGCTGAGCTTTCCGGTGTGGTCGCTGATCTCGATCCCGTACGTGGCGTGCGCCCCCGCTTCGTGCAGGGGGCGGCAGACGCCGGTGACCAGCCCGCTCGACGCCCAGCGGTGGTGGGTGACCGACAGGTCGAGGCCCACCACGCCGCCGCCGGGGCCGGCGTGCAGCCAGGCCGCCACCGAGCCGAGCGTCTCGGCCAGCACGGCGTTGGCGCCGCCGTGCAGGATCCCGACCGGTTGACGGTTGCCCCGGACCGGCATCGTGCCGATCACCAGGCCCGGTTCGCAGCGCAGGATCTCGATGCCCAGACGTGTGACGAGCTGCTCGTCCGCGTACTCCGGCAGGACCGCGACCGGCCCTAGCGACATCGCTGGCACAACCACCTCCGGAACGCGGGAGCCGATGCGAACGACCCTAGCGGCAAAAGCAGTTGGAATACGGCCCGGTGCGTAGTGGCCTCAAGGGTGGTACTGGCAGTAACAGCATCAGCACCTATGTGCCTCGCAGAACTTTTCTCGTGTTAGCTTTCGAATCAGCGGTCGCCGGCCGGATTTCCGCACCGGTGGCCCGCCATGCGCACCGGCATTTTCATGGGGGAAAAACATGCCTGGAACCGCAGTTCACCTCGATTCGGTGGACGACTACCTCGGACCGGCCGAGAAGAGATTCTTCGGCGCCGGATTCCGCCGGGTCGAATACGACTACCAACCCGTCTCGGTCCGGTCCCTGGCCGACGGCAGCGTGATGCTGCACACCCTGCTCGGCGTGGGATATCCCGCCGACTGGTCCCGCAAGGGCCGCAGCGCCGACCTCCGGCCGCACCTGAGCACCGTGGACGGTCTGATCACCGCGGTGCAGCTGAGCGAACTGACGCTCACCCACTCCTTCGGGCTGTCGGCCGCCGACCGCCGCCGGATGCTGGTCCGGTCCGTGCGGATCAAGGCCGGCACCACCCCGGACGAGGAGCTCGGCCGGCTCCAGGTGACGACCCGTCTGCTGACCAGCGTCACGGACCCGGCGGCGCTGAACGGCCAGTCCTCGGTCCTGGAGACCCGCCTCGGCGGCATGAGGGTGCGCTGCGAGATCGACCACGCCGCCGTCGGCCGCCCGCTCGGGCGCTCCGTCGGCCGGGCCCGCTACGCCGGCCCGGACAGCCTGCTCGGCCCGGCCGAGGAGCGCTACTACGGCACCGGCTTCGCCCGGCAGGCGCACGCGCTGCGCCGGGTCCTCGTCGAGCCGGAGCGGCTGCGGGCCGAGGCCGGGGTGCACATCGCCCGCGCCGGGCTGGTCGCCGACCAGGGCATCGAGGGCCGCTACCAGCCCTTCCTGGGCATGGTCGACAGCTTCGTGGTGAGCCTGCAGCTCGGACAGGTCCTGCTCTACGAGCTGGACGGCACCGAGCGCGGCGCCAGCAACACGCTGTGGATGCGCGGCACCGAGATCGTCGCGGCGCCGGTGCCCCAGGTGTGCAGCGACGGCGCGGCGGCCGTCACCCGGCTGGAGAACGCCCAACTGCTGGAGCGCCCCGACGGCGTCTGGCGGACCGCGGACGTGGTCGGCGTGCTCGGCGGGGTCACCACCCGCTGCTCCGTGACCCACCGCCTCCCCTGAACGAGCCTGCCCCGTACGGCAGTCGACACCCTTTCCACGACCGGATCACCAGGAGGACCTCATGCGCATCGCGATCTCCGGCACCTACTCGTCCGGCAAGACCTTCACCTCGTACGCCCTGGCCCACCTCACCGGCATCCCGCGGACCCGCGCCCGCACCATGCGCGAGCTGCTGCCCGAGGCCGTCCCCGGCAAGACCCTGGAGCAGTGCACCGCCGCCGAGTTGGTGCAGCTGATCGTGCGCCGGCACTCGGAGCGCGCGGTCTTCGAGAGCCGCTTCGGCGACGCCTTCATCTCCGACGGCACCTCGCTGCAGGAGTGGATCTACGGCTCGGTCCGGGTGATCGTCGGCATCAACCCGAACGCCTCGCTCCACCTCGGCGAGCTGGAGAGCGTCGACCGCACCCCGGAGATCAAGGTCTTCGACGAGGTGATGGCGCAGCTCGGCGTGTACTTCAAGCAGCACGTCCAGCAGACCTACGACGTCTTCGTCCACCTGCCGAACGAGCTGGCGCTGGCCAAGGACGGCCACCGTCCGGTCAACGAGCGCTTCCGCTCGATGGCCGACGAGCGGCTGCTGGAGATGGCCGCCGAACTCGGCATCCCGGCGCACATCGTGGGCGGCACGATCCCCGAGCGCCTGGAGCGGATCCTCGAGGTCTTCGGCCTGCAGCCGAAGATGGGCATCGAGGAGGCGATCGAGCTCGCACAGCGGGAGTACCAGGCGGTCGACATGACCATCGAGTCCGACCGCGCCTCCGTCATCGTCCGCTGAGCACCGGCGATGCGGAGAACGGGGATCGTCGCGGGGATCGGATCGGCCGTCCCCGCGCGGACAGTGACCAACCATCAGCTGGCGGAGCGGATGGACACCTCCGACCAGTGGATCCGGAGCCGGACCGGGATCGCCGAGCGCCGGGTGATCGAACCCGGCACCTCGACCGGTGACCTGGCCGTCGAGGCCGGCCTGCGCGCGCTGCGCTCGGCGGGCACCGACCGGGTGGACGCGGTGGTGCTGGCCACCGCGACACCGGACCACCAAGTGCCCGCCACCGCACCCGCGGTGGCGGCCCGGCTGGACCTGTCGGGGGTGCCGGCCTACGACGTGTCGGCGGTCTGCACCGGCTTCCTGTACGGGCTCTCCAGCGGCCTGGGCCTGATCGCCCAGGAAGCGGCCGACACGGTGCTGGTGATCGGTGCGGACGCCTTCACCACCATCATCGACCCGACGGACCGCAACACGGCACCCATCTTCGGCGACGGCGCCGGGGCCGTGGTGCTCCGCGCGGGCGCCCCGGACGAGCCGGGCGCGGTGGCCGCCATGGAACTGGGGAGCGACGGCCGGCTCGCCGAGCTGATCATCGTCCCGGCCGGCGGCTCCCGGCAGCGCTCCTCGGGCGTGCCGGCCGCACCCGGGGACCACTTCATGCTGATGCAGGGCCGCGAGGTCTTCAAGCACGCCGTGGTGCGGATGACCGACTCCGCCCGGAGCGTGCTGGCCCGGGCCGGGTGGCCGCTGGACTCGGTCGACCTGCTGGTCGGCCACCAGGCCAACGCCCGGATCCTGCACTCGGTGGCCGAGCAGCTCGGCCTGCCGCCGGAGCGGGCGTTCCTCAACCTCGACCGCTACGGCAACACCGCGGCCGGATCCATCCCGCTGGCCCTGCACGAGGCGGCCGCGACCGGCGTGCTCAAGCCGGGCGACCGGGTGCTGACCGCCGCCTTCGGCGCCGGCACCACCTGGGGTGCGGCCTGCCTGACCTGGCCGGACGTCAGCGCCGGCTGACCGCACGGCACTTCGAACAGCGGAACAGAACAGCAGAACAGCCGAACAGCAAGGAGAAGCCCGTGCCCACCGTCAGTTACGACCGCCTGGTCGACTTCATCGCCCGCAAGGCCGAGGTGCCGGTCGAGGAGATCGTCCCCGACGAGCCGCTGGACACCGTCGGTCTGGACTCCCTGGTCCTGATCGAGGTCGCGCTCTTCGTCGAGCGCGAGTACGGCATCGAGCTCGCCGAGGGCGAACTCGCCGCCACCCAGACGCTCAACGAGTGGACGGCCTTCCTGGACGGGAGGACGCCCTGACCCCGGCGGCCCGCCGCGCCGCCTTCCTGGACGTCGACGGAACGCTGATCCGGATCACCAGCCTCTTCCGCTTCCTGGCGTTCGACCTCCGGCTGAGCGGGGCGCCGCCGTCCCGGTACGAGGAGCTCCTGGCGGAGGTCCGGAGTCTGAAGGCGGCCGGCGCCCCCCGGGAACGGACCAACCGCGCGTTCTACCGGGTCTTCGCCGGCCGCCCGGCGGAGGAGCTGGCGCAGCGCGGCGAGCTCTGGTTCCGGGAGGAGGAGAGCCTGCCCGGACTGTTCAACCCCCGGGTGCTGGAGCGGCTGGAGGAGCACCGGGCGGCCGGGGCCGCGATCGTCGCGGTCTCCGGCTCCTTCCCGCCGTGCCTGGCACCGATCGCCCGCCGGATCGGCGCCGACGCGGTGATCTGCACCCGGCCGGAGGTCCGCGACGGCCGGTACAGCGGCGAGGTTCCCGTGCCGATGATCGGCGATCAGAAGGCGCGGGCGGTGCACCGGTTCGCCTCGGTGCACGGACTGGACCTGGCCGAGTGCCACGCGTACGGCGACGACGAGTCCGACGCCCCGCTGCTCGCTGCGGTCGGGCACCCGTGCGCGGTCGGCGACCGGCCGGCCCTGCTCCGGCTGGCCGCGGCGCGCGGCTGGCCGGTGCTCGACGGCTGAGGCCCCGTCAACCCACCGCACCACGACCACCGATCGAGAAGGCACACCATGACAGAGCTGATGAACGTGATCCGGACCACCGGAGCCGGGGCGGCGGCGGACGTCCTCGTCCCCGCCGTGGCCCCCCGGCCCGTACCGCTGCCCACCGAGGTGCTGGTGCGGGTGCACGCGGCCGGGGTGAACCCGGTGGACTGGAAGGTCCGCAGCGGGGTCTTCCCGCCCGGCGGGCTCGGCGCCCCGCCGTTCGTCCAGGGCTGGGACGTCGCGGGGGTGGTGGAGTCCGGCCCCCGGGTCACCCGCTTCCAGCCGGAGGACGAGGTGTTCGGGCTGGTCTGGTTCCCGCGCCCCGGCGGCGGCTACGGCGAGTACGTCACCGCGCCCGCCCGGCAGTTCGCCCGCAAGCCCGCCGCGCTGAGCTTCGAGGAGGCGGCGGCCCTGCCGATGGCCGGGCTCACCGCCTGGCAGACGCTGGCCGAGGTGGCCGAGCTCCGGGAGGGCCAGCGGGTGCTGATCACCGCGGCGGCGGGCGGGGTCGGGCACCTGGCCGCGCAGATCGCCGGGGTGCGGGGCGCGGAGGTGACCGGGACGGCCAGCGCGCCCAAGCACGACTTCCTGCGCTCGGTGGGCGTCGACCACCCGGTCGACTACACCGCCGGCCGGGTGTCCGAGCAGGTGCGGGACCAGGACGTGGTGCTCGACCTGCTCGGCGGCGAGCACACCCTGGACCTGCTGCGGACGCTGCGCCCGGGCGGGCTGCTGATCCTGGCCATCGGCCAGGTGAGCCCCGAGGTGGCCACCCGCGCCCTGAGCCTGGGCGTGCGGGTGACGCCGTTCCTGGTCGAGCCCGACGGGGCCGGGCTGGAGGCGCTGGCCGGGCTGGTGGAGGCCGGCCGGCTGCGGGTCCACCTGGAGCGGGTCTTCCCGCTGGCGGACGCCGCCAAGGCGCACGAGCTCGGCGAGACCGACCGGGCCACTGGCAAGATCGTGCTCTCCGTGCGGAACTGACCCTCCGCCAACTCCGCGCGCCGATAGCCTGGTTGCGCACCGATGCCGCCGCAGGCCGGTCTCCCCCGTCCGGCCTGCGGCCCGCTGCCCCGGGTGGGCGGCCGGCGACGGCCGCCCACCGTCGACCTGCGAAAGGCCGTACTGGTGACCACCTCCGGAGCCCCATCCCCCGTGCCCACCACCGCCCGGCCGGGACGCCGGCCCCTGCTGCCGGGCGGCGGGCTCTCCGACGGCACGGTCACCCTGTTCTCGGTGGCCGCAGGCCTCGCGGTCGCGAACATCTACTACGCGCAGCCGCTGCTCACGGCGATCGCCGCCACCTTCCGCTCCGGCAGCGGCGCCGCCTCCCTGGTCGTCACCGTCTCCACGGTCGGCTACGCGGCCGGCCTCGCCCTGCTGGTCCCGCTCGGCGACATCGTCAACCGCCGCCGCCTGGTGGTCCTGCTGCTCTCGGTGGTGGCGCTGGCCCAGGCCGCCTCGGCGGCGGCGCCCTCGCTGGCCGTCCTGGTGGTGCTCTCGGGACTGCTGTCGGTCACCGCGGTGGTCGCCCCGCTGCTGGTCTCCTTCGCGGCCACCCTGGCGGAGCCGGAGCAGCGCGGCCGGGTGACCGGCCGGGTGATGAGCGGGGTGCTGGCCGGGGTCCTGCTCGCCCGTACCGGCGCGGGCGCGGTCGCCCAGTACGCGGGCGGCTGGCGCTCCGTCTACGCGGTGGCGGCCGTGCTGATGGTGCTGCTCGCGGCGGTGCTGTGGCGCACCCTGCCCGACGTGCCGCGGGCCGCGGAGCTGCGCTACCCCGCCCTGCTCCGCTCCGTGGCCACGGTGGTGCGCCAGGAGCCGGTGCTGCGGCTGCGCTGCCTGTACGGCTTCCTCTGCTTCGCCTCGTTCAGCGCCTTCTGGGCCTCCGCCGCCTTCCTGCTGGTCGCACCCCCGTACTCCTTCGACGAGGCGCTGATCGGCGCGTTCGGCGTGCTCGGCATCGCGGGCGCGGTGGCCGCCCGGGCCACCGGCTTCCTGGTGGACCGGGGCCGGGACCGCACCGCGACCACCGTCCTGCTGGCGGCCTCCTGCCTGAGCTGGGTGCTGCTCGCCGTCGACCACGGCCGCGCGGCGGCCCCGCTGGTGCTCGGCGTGCTGCTGCTCGACTTCGGCGTCCAGGGCGCCCAGGTGACCAACCTCGGCGTGCTCTACCGGCTCCGGCCGGAGGCCCGCAGCCGGATCACCATGGCCTACATGACCACCTACTTCCTGGGCGGCGCGGTCGGCTCCGCGGTCTCCGGCGCGCTGTACGCCGGGTACGGCTGGTGGGGCGTCTGCCTGGCCGGCGGCGGCGCGGCGCTGCTCGCGCTGGCGGTCTGGACGGCGGAGTCGGTCGTCCTGCGCCGCAGGACCGCCGCGAGCACCGCGACCACCGCGACCACCGCGACCACCGCGACCGCCGCCGACTGAACCCGGCGACGACCGGTCCCGGGGCGGTTCAGGGTCCGTACACCGAGTCCAGCAGGCCGTTCACGAAGGCGTCCAGGTCGTCCAGGCCGGCGCTGGCCAGGGCGCGGGGGTTGCCGCCGAGGAGCTGGGGGATGGCGGCGTGCAGGGCGAGGGTGACGGTGGCGGCGCGGCGGGGGGTGACGGGGAGTCCGGCCGCGCGCTGGGCGTGTTCGAAGCCGGCGAAGTCGGCGGCGACGACCGAGGCGAGGGTGTCGGCCAGCCAGGGGCGGCGGGCGGCCTCGATCTGGAGCTCCAGGTAGGCGAGCATCCGGGGGGCGCCGGGGCCGGCCACGTCGTGCAGCAGTCCGGCCATCAGGGCGGCCAGGCCGCGACGGTCCACGGGGTGGGCGCCGGAGGCCATCACCTCGGCGGTGGTGCGCTCGTACTGCTCGACGATCCGCTCGGCCGTGGCCCGGAGCAGGGCGTCCCGGCTCGGGTGGTAGTTCTTGGCGGTGCCCAGCGGCAGCCCGGCGGCCGCGTCCACGGCCCGGTGGGTCAGCCCCCGGCCTCCCGCTTCGGCCAGGACCCGGATCGCGGCGTCGCCCAGCCGGTCCCGGCGGTTCTCACTCACCGTCAGTTCTCCTCGTTCCTCGGTGCGTTGCCCAAACTACCCCAGGCGTGGTACCACAGGTGTGGTAGACCGGAAGCCATACGACGCCGGGGGGCGCGATGACGGGTACGGCCGTGGTGGTGGGAGCGGGAGTCGGCGGGCTGGCGGCCGCGATCGGGCTGCGCCGGGCGGGCTGGCGGGTGACGGTGCTGGAGCGCCGCGCCGGGATCGAGCGGTACGGCACCGCCTTCGCGCTCCACCCCGCCGCGCAGGACGCGCTCGACCGGCTCGGGGTGGGCGAGGCGGTGCGCCGCCGGGCGGTGCCGTACCGCTCCGCGCAGATCCGCACCCCGGGCGGGCGGGTGCTGGCCCGGCTCCCGCTGGACCGGGTGGAGAAGAAGGCGGGCAAACCCGAACTGCTGCTCTCCCGCCCGTACTTGATCGATGCCCTGCTGGCCGGCCTGGAGGCCTTCGGGGACGTGCCGGTCAAGGCGGGCGAGGCCGTCACCGACACGGCGGAGCTGCGGGCCGCGCACGACCTGGTGGTCGGGGCCGACGGCATCCGCAGCGTGGTGCGCGGGGACTTCGGCACCGCGAGCGGGCCGCGGAACATCGGCTCGGTGGCCTGGATCGGCATCGCCGACTTCGAGAGCGGGCTGCACGGCGAGACCTGGGGCCGCGGCCGCTTCTTCGGCCTCACCCCGGTCGAGCCCGGCCGCACCAACTGGTACGCGGCCGTCCCCGAGGGCACCACCGCCGACGACCTGCCCGGGCTCTTCGAAGGCTGGCACGACCCGATCCCCCGCATCCTCACCGGGACCGACCCGGCCGGCTGGCTCCGCTACGAGATGCGGCACCTGCACCCGGCCCTGCCGAGCTTCGTGCACGGCGACCGGACCGCCCTGATCGGCGACGCCGCGCACGCCATGACGCCCAACCTGGGCCAGGGCGCCTGCACCGCCGTCCTGGACGCCGAGGCGCTGGCCCGCGCGGTGGCCCGGCACGGGGTCACCGGCGTGCCGCAGGCGCTGCGCGACTACGACCGCGAACGGCGGCGCACCGCCCAGCGCACCGCCTTCGCCTCCCGCACCCTGCACCGCTTCGTCTCCACCGAGCGCACCGCGCTCCGGGACGGGCTGGCCCGGCTGCTGCCGGGCTGAGCCGTCGTCAGTCCGTGGCCGGCTTGGCGGGCACGGCGGCGGGCTGCTCGGGCTCCTCGACGAAGTTCACCCGACCGAACTGCTTGTTCATGGACTTGACCAGGAACCAGGTGGCCACGCCGAGGGCGGCGAAGACCACGAAGCCGAGCAGGCCGGGGGTGACCTTGGCCTTGTCGAAGGCGATGGCCGCGGTGGCGAGGTCGGTGAGGTGCATCGGGGTGCTCATGTCTCCAATGGTGGCCCGGCCCTACACGGACCGGGCCACCGGGGTGGAATGTGTCGCGCCGTCAGGCCGAGGCGGCGGTGCCGGCCGGGGTGCGCAGGCCGGCGAACAGGTCGTCCTCCGGCAGGTCGGTGTCGACCAGGGAGCGGGCCAGCTCGTAGTCCTCGGTCGGCCAGACGGCCTTCTGGACCTCCAGCGGCACCCGGAACCACGGGCCGTCCGGGTCGATCTGGGTGGCGTGCGCGATCAGCGCGCGGTCCCGGGTCTCGAACCAGTCGTCGCAGCGCACCCGGGTGGTGATCTCCCGGTCCTTGCGGCCGCTCTTCTCCCAGCCCGCGATCCACTCGCCGTACGGCGACTCGATGCCGTGCTCGGTCAGGTACGCGTGCATGGCCCGGATCCGGCCCATGGTGAAGCCGTTGTAGTACAGCTTCGAGGGCTGCCACGGCTCACCGAGGCCGGGGTAGGCCTCCGGGTCACCGGCCGCGTCCCAGGCCGCCATGGTGATCTTGTGGGTCATGATGTGGTCCGGGTGCGGGTAGCCGCCGTTCTCGTCGTACGTGGTGATCACGTGCGGGCGGAACTCGCGGATCAGCCTGACCAGCGGCGCCGCCGCCTCGGCCACGTCCTGGAGCCCGAAGCAGCCCTCCGGCAGCGGCGGCAGCGGGTCGCCCTCCGGGAGGCCGGAGTCGACGAAGCCGAGCCAGGCCTGCTTGACGCCGAGGATCTCCCGGGCCGCGTCCATCTCCTTGCTGCGCACCTCGTGGATGTTCTCCTCGATCCACGGGTCGCCCTGGAGCTTGGGGTTGAGGATCGAGCCGCGCTCGCCCCCGGTGCAGGTGGCGACCAGGACGTCCACCCCCTGCGACACGTACATCGCCATGGTCGCGGCACCCTTGCTGGACTCGTCGTCCGGGTGCGCGTGCACCGCCATCAGTCGCAACTGCTCAGTCAACGCCTGGTTCCTTCCGGGATTCATCCGGTTCATCGGGCCGCTCCCCCCGCCGCCTCCGGCGCGGACGTACCACTCCTATAGTGACTGACCGAAGGGCCCGTCCATTCCCCCCGCAGACCGGCGGCCCCTCAGCGAAAGGACTGAGCCGCCATGGACTCCGGACGTACGACCACCGCCGCCGCCGTGCCGCAGGGCCGCTACGGCCGCACCTCCGACCGGGAGGCCGATCGCAGGCTCCGGACCCTCGGGGTGGTCTGCGGCGCGCTGGGGCTGGCCCTGGTGGGCTGGCTGGGCTGGTCGTACGTCAGCAAGGGCTCCGAGATGAACGGCCTGGTGCCCGGGTTCCAGGTGGTCTCCGACAGCGCCGTGCAGGTGCAGCTCTCCGTGCACAAGAGCGACGGGAAGGCGGGGGTCTGCACCATCCGGGCCCAGGCCGAGGACGGCGGCGTGGTCGGGCTGCACGACTTCCAGGTGCCCGCCGCCGGGGGGACGTACGACGAGGTGGTCACCCTGCGCACCACCGCCAGGGCCACCAGCGCACAACTGCTGGGCTGCACTCCGGCGAAGTAACGCCCTCCCCTTCGTCGGCGGAACTTGTTAGGCTCGTGGTTTCGCCCCTTCCGCGCCGCCTGCCCGGAAGCCGGGCGTTGCTTTGTAGTACGACACCGTTCGGCTGCTGACCCAACCCTCAGCGCGACCCTGCACCTACGAGGAGCACCCGTGACCCAGACCAGCGAGAACGTGACCTGGCTCACTCAGGCCGGCTACGACAAGCTCAAGGCTGAGCTGGAGTACATGACCACCACCTGGCGTTCCGAGATCGTCCAGAAGATCGAGGCCGCGCGCGAGGAGGGTGACCTCAAGGAGAACGCCGGCTACCACGCCGCCCGGGACGACCAGGGCAAGGGCGAGCTGCGCATCCGTCAGCTCACCCAGCTGCTGGAGCGGGCCAAGGTCGGCGAGGCCCCGGCCGGCGCGGACGCCGTGGCCCCCGGCACCGTGGTCACCGTCGCCTTCGACGGCGACGAGGACGACACCATGAAGTTCCTGATCGGCTCCCGCGAGATGGCGGGCACCACCGACATCGACGTCTACTCGCCGCAGTCCCCGCTGGGCCTGGCGATCGACGGCAAGAAGATCGGCGACGAGGCGCACTACGAGCTGCCCAACGGCAAGCGCGCCATGGTCAAGATCATCGCGGTCGAGGCCCACACCGGCTGACGCACCCTCAGTACACAGAAGAGCGGCCGCCCCCTCCTGGAGGGGGCGGCCGCTCTCGCGTCGCGGACTAGCCCACGGCCGAGCGGTACTTGCGCACCGAGAGCCAGCCGAACAGGCCCAGGATCACCAGCGACCAGAGCACCGAGACCAGCACGGCGTTCTCCATCGGCCAGCCGCCCTGCACCGGGCCGAGCTGGTTGCCGAACAGGTCGCGGCAGGCCTGCACGGTGGCGCTGAACGGGTTCCAGTACGCGATCGGCTGGAGCCAGCCCGGCATCGAGCTGATCGGCACGAAGGCGTTGGAGACGAAGGTCAGCGGGAACAGCCAGATCAGACCGGCCGAGGTGGCCGCCTCGGGGCTGCGCACCGAGAGGCCGATCAGCGCGCCGATCCAGGAGAAGGCGTAGCCCAGCAGGAGCAGCAGCGCGAACGCGCCGAGCGCCTTGAGGAAGCCCTCGTGGAAGCGCCAGCCGACGATGGCCGCCACGACCGCCAGCACCAGCAGGGTGAAGGCGGTCTGCACCAGGTCGGCCAGGGTGCGGCCGACCAGCACCGCGGAGCGGGCCATCGGCAGCGAGCGGAAACGGTCCACCAGGCCCTTGGTCATGTCCTCCGCGATGCCGGCCGAGGCGCCGGCCACCGCGAAGGTGACGGTCTGGGCGAAGATGCCCGCCATCAGGAACTGGGTGTAGGTGTCGGTGCTCGCGGTGGCACCGGGGATCTGGATCGCGCCGCCCATCACGTAGGTGAAGAGCAGGACGAACATCACCGGCTGCATCAGGCCGAAGACCACGATCTCCGGGATGCGGGTCATCCGGCGCAGGTTCCGCTTGGCGACCACCCAGGAGTCGTGCAGCATCGCGGCGAGGCCGTGCTTGGGGTGGGTGACGGCGGAGCCGATGGCTTGTTGCGGGTTGGCCGTGGTCATCAGGCGTCCTTCCCGTGGCTCTTGCGGCCCTTGGCCGGCTTCTGCCCCTCGCCCGACTCGTCCTCGTCCTCCTCGACCGTGGCCCGGCCGGTGAGGGAGAGGAAGACGTCGTCCAGGGTCGGGCGGCGCAGGCCGATGTCGTCGATCTCGATCGAGCGGGCGTCCAGCTCGCGGATCACGTCGGCCAGCACCCGGGCGCCGCCGCTGACCGGGACGGTGATCTTGCGGGTGTTCTTCTCCAGCGCCGGGTCGCCCTTGGCGTACGGGGCGAGCGCGGCCTGCGCCTCGGTCACGTCGTCGGCGCGGTGCACCACGACCTCGATCCGCTCGCCGCCGATCTGGGCCTTGAGCTGGTCGGCGGTGCCGCGGGCGATCACCTTGCCGTGGTCGACCACCGCGATGTCGTGGGCGAGGCGGTCGGCCTCCTCCAGGTACTGGGTGGTGAGCAGCAGGGTGGTGCCCTGCTCGACCAGGGTCTCGATGACCTCCCAGAGCGCCAGCCGGTTCCGCGGGTCGAGGCCGGTGGTCGGCTCGTCCAGGAACATCACCGGCGGGCGGACCACCAGGGCGGCGGCCAGGTCCAGGCGGCGGCGCATGCCGCCGGAGTAGGTCTTGGCGGTGCGGTCGGCGGCCTCGGTGAGGTTGAACCACTCCAGCAGCTCCTTGGCCCGGGCCTTGGAGTCGCGGTTGGTCATCTGGTAGAGCTCGCCGACCATCTCCAGGTTCTCGCGCCCCGTCAGGTACTCGTCGACGGCGGCGTACTGGCCGGAGAGGCCGATCAGGCTGCGCACCTTGTTGGGGTGCTTGAGCACGTCCACCCCGGCGACCACGGCGTGGCCGGAGTCGGGGCGGAGCAGCGTGGTGAGGACGCGGACGGTGGTGGTCTTGCCGGCGCCGTTGGGGCCGAGCAGCCCGAGCACCGTGCCTTCGGGGACGTCCAGGCTGACGCCGTCGAGGGCGCGCACGTCACCGAAGGTCTTGACCAGGTTCTCGGCTTGGATGGCTGGCGCCATGAGCCTGCCTCATCTCCTTCTGGGGGGATTTGTCCTTTTTATCCCATGGCCGTACCCGGGTGCCCGGGGATTCATGCCGCAGGAAAGGCCCTGACACCCTCTCAGCTACCTGTGACAACCGCCTCCGGTTTTCGGGATCGACGGCGCCCGGTCAGCTGCTCACCACGTAGTCCGCGTCCCGGAGTTCGCCCACCACCAGGGCGCAGTGCTCCGGCCCCTTGGTCTCCAGGTGGAGGTCCACCTCGACCTCGGTCAGCCCCAGCCGCGGGTCGATCCGCACGTGCGCCACGTCCAGCACGTTGGCGTCCACCCGGGTGAGCACGGCCAGCAGGTCGGCCAGCGCCCCCGGCTTGTCGGTCAGACGGACCCGCAGCGACAGGTAGCGCCCTGCGGCGGCCAGGCCGTGCCGCAGCACCCGCTGCATCAGCTGGGGGTCGATGTTGCCCCCGGAGAGCACCGCCACCACCGGGCCGCCCCGGAAGTCCTCCGGGTGCTCCAGCAGGGCCGCCACCGGGCTGGCCCCGGCCGGCTCGACCACCATCTTGAGCCGCTCCAGGCCGACCAGCAGGGCCCGCGACAGGCTCTCCTCGGAGACCGTGCGGACGCCGTCGGCCAGGGCGTTGACCACCTCGAAGGGGATGTCGCCCGGGCGGCCGACCATGATGCCGTCGGCCATGGTGGCGAAGCGCTCCAGCGACACCGGCCGCCCGGCCGCCAGCGAGGGCGGGTAGGCGGCCGCGCCGGCCGCCTGCACCCCGATCACCCGGACGTCCGGCCGCAGCGGCTTCACCGCCGCCGCGATGCCCGCCAGCAGCCCGCCGCCGCCCACCCCGACCAGGATGGTGCGCACCTCCGGGCACTGCTCCAGGATCTCCAGCCCGACGGTGGCCTGGCCGGTGACCACGTCCCAGTGGTCGAAGGGGTGGATGAAGGTGGCACCGGTGGTCTCCGCGTACTGCTGGGCGGCCCGCAGCGCCTCGTCCACGGTCGCCCCGTGCAGCTTCACCTCGGCGCCGTAGTCACGGGTGGCGGCCACCTTGGGCAGCGGGGCCGCGCGCGGCATGAAGACGGTGGCCCGGACCCCGAGCAGCGAGGCGGCCAGCGCCACGCCCTGCGCGTGGTTGCCCGCGCTGGCGGCCACCACGCCGCCGGCCCGCTGCACCGGCGTCAGCCCGGCGATCCGCACGTACGCGCCGCGCAGCTTGAAGGAGCCGGTGCGCTGGAGGTTCTCGCACTTGAGGTGGACCGGGGAGCCGATCAGCCCGGAGAGGTACCGGCTGCTCTCCATCGGGGTGACCCGGGCGACCCCGGCGAGCATCTTGTGCGCACCGCGGACGTCGTCCAGGGTGACCGGCCAGTTCTGCATGGTTCCTCAGGTGCCGTGTGACGTACGGGAATTGACGAAGGGGCGCGCGCCACAAGGCGCGCGCCCCCGGGTGGAGCGGGATCAGCCGAGCGCCTGCGTCAGGTCGGCCAGCAGGTCGTCGATCGCCTCGATGCCGACCGAGACCCGGACCAGGTCGGCCGGGACCTCCAGCGCGGAGCCCGCGACCGAGGCGTGGGTCATCAGGCCCGGGTGCTCGATCAGCGACTCCACGCCGCCCAGCGACTCGCCCAGGGTGAACAGCTTCGCCCGGTTGCAGACCTCGACCGCCGCCTGCTGGCCGCCCGCGACGCGGAACGACACCATGCCGCCGAAGGCCTTCATCTGCTTGGCCGCGATGTCGTGGCCCTGGTGCTCCGGCAGGCCCGGGTAGTAGACCTGGCTGACCTTCGGGTGCGAGGTCAGCAGCTCGGCCACCTTCTCGGCGTTGGAGCTGTGGCGGTCCATCCGGACGCCCAGGGTCTTGATGCCGCGCAGCACCAGCCAGGCGTCGAACGGGCCGGAGACCGCGCCCATCGCGTTCTGGTGGTACGCCAGCTCCTCGGCCAGGCCCGCGTCGGCCGCGACCAGCGCGCCGCCGACCACGTCCGAGTGGCCGCCCATGTACTTGGTGGTCGAGTGCACCACCACGTCGGCACCGAAGGAGATCGGCTGCTGCAGGTAGGAGCTGGCGAAGGTGTTGTCCACCACCAGCAGCGCGCCCGCGGCGTGCGCCACCTCGGCCAGGCCCGCGATGTCGGAGATGCCGAGCAGCGGGTTGGACGGGGTCTCCACCCAGACCGCCTTGGTGCCCGGGCGGATCGCCGCGCGCACGGCGTCGAGGCTCTGGGTGTCGGCCACCGAGAACTCCACGCCCCAGCGGCTCAGCACCTTGGCGAACAGGCGGAAGGTGCCGCCGTAGGCGTCGTTCGGGATGACGATGTGGTCGCCCGGCTTCAGCACGGTGCGCAGCAGGGTGTCCTCGGCCGCCAGGCCGGAGGCGAAGGCCAGGCCGCGGGCGCCGCCCTCGATCGCGGCGAGGCACTCCTCCAGCGCGGTGCGGGTCGGGTTGGCGGAGCGGCTGTACTCGTAGCCGCCGCGCAGCCCGCCCACCCCGTCCTGCTTGTAGGTGGACACCTGGTAGATCGGCGTGACGACGGCCCCGGTCTGGGGGTCTGCTTCCTGGCCCGCGTGGATGGCGAGGGTCTCGAAGCCCTGGGGAAGAGGGTGCTCGGTCATGGTCCGAGCCTAGTCCGCAAACGGGACCAAGGCGGTCGATACGCCCTCCGGTCGGACCGTCCGTCAACTTCCGCGCGTGGTGCGGCTACGATCTGCACGCCCCGTACACGTGTCCGACCCGAACGGAGCACCCCGGACCGGCCGGCCGAGCGCCCTCGCGCACGCCCCCGCACCCGCCGTCCGACCCACCGTCAGCTGCCCGTGAACCACCGGAGTGCCCCGTGCTGTTCCTGACCATCGCGGTCATCGCGCTGCTCTTCAGCCTGTTCAAGTCCCTGCGCGCCCGCCGGGCCGCCCGCCCGCCGGCCCCGCTGACCGACGCCGCCGCCCAGCGCTTCGGCCTGGTCCCCGACCGCGGCCTGGTGCTCGGCCACACCACCCTGGACGACCGGGGCCGGGCGGCCCTGGAGTCCGCCGAGCGCGGCGACTGGCGCCCGGCCGCCGAGTACGTCGAGGAGGCCGGGACGGACTGGGACGAGCGCTACGACCGGATCGACCTGCTGGTCGACCTGGCCGGCCGCCGCCACGAGTGGCTGGAGGCCTGGCGGCAGGAGCGGCCGGAGTCCTCGGACGCCGCCTCGATCCGCACCGCCGCCCTGGTGCACGCCGCCTGGGCGATCCGCGGCTCCGGGTACTCCGACACCGTCACCGACGAGATGCGCAAGGGCTTCCAGGCCAAGCTGGCCGAGGCCCGCGAGGCCGGCGCCGCGGCGGCCCGCCTGGCCCCCGCCGGCGACCCGACCCCGTACCTGGCCCAGCTGGCGCTGGCCCGCGGCCAGAACTGGTCCGCCGAGGAGTTCCGCGCGCTCTGGGCCGAGGTCTCCTCGCGCGCCCCGCGGCACTGGGACGGCATCTGGCAGGGCAAGGAGTACTGGACCCGCAAGTGGCACGGCAGCCACGAGCTGATGCACGCCTTCGTCGACGCCACGATCGCCGCCAACCCGGTCGGCAGCCTGCTCACCGTCCACAAGCTGGACGCCTACACCGAGCAGTACGGCGACGCCGCGGCCGGCCTCGGCACCGCCGAGCTGCGGGCCGCCGTGGACGCCCTGCTGGCCGACCTGGCCGCCGCCCGCCCCGACCACCCGCAGCTGGCCGCCGCCCGCGGCACGGCCGTGCGCTTCCTGGCCGGCCAGGGCCGCCACGCCGAGGCGCTGGCCCAGTTCCAGGCCCTCGGCCCGGTCATCCCGCGGACCTTCCTGCGCTCCTCGAACGGGCCGGACGAGTTCACCGACCTGCGGGCCCGCACGGTGGCCGCGCTCGCCCGCGGCTGACGCCGCGTCACCAGGAGGGGCCGTCCGGAATTTCCGGGCGGGCCTCCTGCGTTGTCAGGGTCACCCCCCGATGTCGAACCCCGGGAGCAGGCCGTGCTGTTCAACCGTTCCAAGAGCGAGCTCGTCACCCCCGAGGAGGCCCTGCCCGGCCGCGCCGAACCCCGGTTCCTCCCGGCCGGCCCGCACACCGTCCTCGGCACCCCGCTCACCGGCCCCTACCCGGACGGCCTGGAGGTCGCCGACTTCGCGCTCGGCTGCTTCTGGGGCGCGGAGCGCACCTTCTGGCGCCTGCCCGGCGTCTACACCACCCTGGTCGGCTACCAGGGCGGCCACACGCCGAACCCGACGTACGAGGAGGTGTGCAGCGGCCTGACCGCGCACACCGAGGTGGTCCGCGTGGTCTACGACCCGGCGCTGATCTCCTACGAGACCCTGCTGAAGACCTTCTTCGAGTCCCACGACCCGACCCAGGGCTTCCGCCAGGGGAACGACCGGGGCACCCAGTACCGCTCCGCCGCCTACACCCACTCCCCCGCCCAGCTGTCCGCCGCCCTGGGCGCCAAGGACGCCTTCCAGCCCGCGCTGACCGCGATCGGCCTCGGCCCGATCACCACCGAGATCGCCCCGGCCGGCCCGTTCTACCCGGCCGAGGAGTACCACCAGCAGTACCTCTCGGACGCCAAGAACCCGAACGGCTACTGCGGCCTCGGCGGCACCGGCGCCAGCTGCCCGATCGGCGTGGCCAAGGCCTGACGACCGGCACGGAACGGGCCCCGTCGCTCCCCCCTTCCGGGGGGAGCCCAGAAGTCGGTCGCGGTCTCGATCCAGAGCCAGCAGATCACCAGGGTCCTGC